>PLXD01000456.1 GCA_003151295.1 Chitinophagaceae bacterium
TCAGGAACAGCGACCGGGAGATCTTGTCGCCGCTGCTCCATCCCCCGCCATGCAGGAACAACAGGGTCGGCTTCCGGTCGGCAGAAAATTCGATCCAGGGTGGCTCTCCGAGTCTCTTAGTGGGCGCATAGACATCCAGGAGCAGGCTGGCGGAATCTATCCGGCTATATATGATATTGGGGAACACCGTTGTATTGGAATACAATGCGGCAACCTCATTGATTGGATCCGGTTGATGGTTACAGGCAGCAAAGCTGATCAGCAGTATGGCAGGCAATATAAGTGTCGATATTTTCACGTTATTTTGTTTTACTGAAGATACCAAATATAATAGTCCCGATTATATAGGCGGTCAGCCATCTTTTCAGTAACTTGATAGGGGTTAGCCTGAATAAAAATTCCTCCCGTCATGGATAAGCAACTTCACCGCAGAAAATTCTTAGCATCGGCCATCGCACTGCCTGTATTAGCCTCGGCCGGCATGGCATTTCCTGCTCCACCGGTATTTGCGAACCTTCGATCGGCATTTGCAAAATCCCACGGCTCGGCAAACGGACTAAAAACAAGCCTGAATGCTTTTTGCTTCAACGCTCCCCTGTTGGCCGGAACGATGACCGTAAGCGACGCGCTTGATTTTTGTGCGGCCACCGGAATCGAGGGCATCGATATCACCGGTTATTATTTAAAAGGCTACCCGCAGGCGCCCCCCGACGAATACCTGTATGAGATAAAAAGAAAAGCTTTCGGGCTGGGAATTGGAATAAGCGGAACGGGCGTCCGGAACGATTTTACAATCGCTGATAAAGCCAAACGCGAAGGGGAAGTGGCGCTGGTAAAAAACTGGATAGAAGTGGCGGCAAAGCTCGGGGCGCCGGTTATCAGGATATTTGCCGGCAATCAAAAAAATGAAGGCATTCCTAAAGAACAGGTGACCGAATGGATGCTGAAGGACATCCAGACCTGTGTGAACTATGGGAAACAACACGGCATCGTCATCGGCTTACAGAATCACAATGATTTTATACAAACTGCCGAACAGGTGATCGGGATGATCGAAACGATCCATTCGGAATGGTTAGGTCTTATACTGGATACCGGCAGCTTCCGGGTGCTCGATCCCTATGAAGAAATCACCAGGGCCGTAAAACATACGGTCAACTGGCAGATCAAAGAAAATGTTTTCATCAACGGCGCGGAACAGGAGACGGACCTGGATAAATTGCTGGAGATCATCAAATCATCCGGCTATAAAGGTTATATCCCTATAGAGACCCTTGGCGAAGGCGATCCGAAAACAAAAGTGATCACCCTGCTTACAAAGCTGCAAAAAGCGATGATTTGATTAAAATATTACACAAATTAAATACCTTAAATACAGCAAAATAAATATCACACCTCGCTTCGCAGGATCTCCAGCGGAGGCTTGTTCAGCACGCTCCGGCTGTTCAACAACCCGATCCCGATGGTCAGCATGCATACAAGGGAGAACAACAACGCTACCGGTCCCCCGTGTGGTGTAAAAGAGCCGCCGAAAGTATATTTAGCAAGGAGTGTGCTAATGGCCAGGGAAAGAAGTATCCCCGTTCCTGCCGCCAGGGCGCCCAGGAAGAAGTATTCGAGGGTCGTAATGATCAGGACCTGGCGGCGGCGGGCGCCGAGGGTACGCAAAAGCACGGTCTCCTGTATGCGCTGGTATTTACTGATAAGCACCGAATCGATCAGCACGATCAGCCCGGTCAGCATAATGAAGGCCGCTATAAAACGGATCACGAAGCCGATCTTACCCAGGATATCGTCCAGTATGCTCAGCACCAGGCCCATGTCGATCACGGAAACATTGGAAAAACCGCGGACCACCTCCTGCTGGAAACGGGCGGATACTTCGATGGAAGGAACCCGCGCGATGAGAATGTGGAACTGCGGCGCCTGTTCCAGCACCCCCGTAGGAAAAACGATCCGGAAATTCATCTCTAATCTTCTCAACTCCGTCTGTTTCAGGCTGCCTACCTCCGTCGTTACCGCCAAACCCTGCACATTAAAAAGGAGGGTATCCCCGACCTTGACATGCAGATTCCTGGCGTATTCCTCATCCAGGGATATAAGGATAGGATCCTGCGGCGACCTCACCGGATGCCCTAATTTTCCGGCCAGAAGCTTTTCGGAACCGGTCAGGGTATCGCGGTAGGTAGCCCTTGCTTCCTCTCCCAGCATCCGCCGGCCGATGCGATCCGTGCTATCCCTTACATCCAGGTCCGGCGTGTGCCCTTTGATCTGCTGGATCTGCAGGTTCACGAGGGGAATTTCCTGCAGTACGGCTATCCGGTACTGCCGGGCCAGGTCCCTTACTCCCTTCAACTGGTCGTTCTGTATGTCGAACAACACCATATTCCCCTGGCTGTTGCCGGAAGATAAAGAAATACGATCGATGAGCATTTGCTGTACGAAATACAAAGTGCCGATAAAGGTGGTGCTCAGGCCGATCGTAACGACCAGGATCAGGGTTTGATTATTAGGCCTGTATAAATTGGCAAATCCCTGCCTCCATAAATAATTCCAGGAAGTGGGAAAGAAATGGCGGACCAACCACATCAGCAGCCGGGCTGTACCAGCCAGCAAGAGAAAAGCGGCGGACAGGCCGATGGTAAAAATGAGCGCCTTTCTCCAGTTATGCATCTGGAGGGAGGAAAAAGCGGTCACAAAAAAAAAGATGGCCGCATACACCCCTCCTTTCAAAGGATCCCGGCCCGGTGAGAGTGGTTCGAAAGAGCGACGCAGGGTGAACAGCGGCGAGATATTCCGGATCGACAGCAGGGGCAATAAGGCAAACAGGATGGATAGGATCAACCCGACCATGAGTCCCTGCCCGATGGCCCGTCCTGAAATATGCATACTGGTTTCCAGGGGCAGAAGGTCCTTTAGCACGGTTGGCAAACCTTGCTGAATCAGGATACCCACCACAACTCCGACGACAGAGCCGATCAGACCGATACCGGCTATTTGTATGAGGTAGATCAAAAAAGCGTGACGGGCTTTTACACCCAGGCAGCGCAAGACAGCGATCCCATCGATCTTCTCGCGGATATAGATATGAACGGAACTCGCCACCCCGATACACCCCATCAAAAGGGCGATAAAGCTGATCAGGGTCAGGAACTGTGTAAAATCCCCGAAGGACCGGCTCGTCCTGTTTTTCCACGATTCCACCGTCTCGTAGCGCAGGCCGCCTTTTTCTAAACGGGGACCGATGGCATCGACCAGGCGCCCGATGTCCGTAAGGGAATCGTATTTATAATAACGCTGGTATTCGATCCTGCTGCCCCGCTGTAAAAGGCCGGCCTGGTCAAGGTAACGGAGAGGGATATACACCGGCGGCGCTACGGTCATGGAGAGCTCGGTGCGTCCCGGAGCCTTGTTTAAAATACCGGCAATGGCAAAATTCAGCGTCCCAATCCTGATGGAATCCCCGACGCGAGCCCCGTATTGCAGCATGAGGGTTTTATCCACCAATGCCTGTCTCCCGTTGCGGAACGAGCGTCCTGCCTGTAAGGGAGTGGTTTCCAGGGCGCCGTAGAAAGGATACTCGCCATTCAGGGCACGCACTTGTACCAAGCGGCTTGCCCCGCCTTTGATGAAATAGACCATGGAAGCAAAACTGTTTTCCAGCGAATGCCGGTTGGGTAGGGAATCCGGCAAGGTCAATAGGCCGGGAGGTATAGGCCGGTTGCTTCGGATGATCAGGTCGGCGCCTACCAGCATCTTCGCCTGGTCATCGATACCGGTCCTGAGGTCGGATCCGAAGGATAAGGTGGCAACCAGTGCCGCGATCCCAAGAATAATAGAAGATACAAAGAGCACCAGTCGGCCGCGGTTACGCCGGCTATCCCGCCAGGCCATGAGAAATAGCCAGGAAATTCGTACCGGTTTATCTGTTTTCATCGGCGATGATATGCCCTCCTCTTAGCCGGATGATGCGCTGCGTACTAGCCGCCAGTTCCGCATTGTGTGTCACAATGACCAGCGTGGTACCGGCTTCCCGGTTGAGATCGAATAAAAGTTTAATCACCTTTTCACTGGTTTCAGCATCGAGGTTCCCCGTAGGCTCATCTGCAAATAAAATCCGGGGACCATTTGAGAAAGCTCTCGCCAGGGAGACCCTCTGCTGCTCCCCTCCTGAAAGTTGCGCAGGATAATGATGAATCCGGTCGGAAAGTCCCACTTTGTCCATCAGTTCTCCGGCACGGGACCGGATGTTCTTCTCCCCCCGCAACTCCAGGGGCACCATTACATTTTCCAGCGCCGTCAGGGTGGGCAGCAACTGGAAGTTCTGAAAAATAAATCCGACATACCGGTTACGAATACCTGCCCTCTCGTCTTCGCTAAGCCGATCGAGAGAGATATTATTCAATGCTACGGTCCCGGTAGTGGAACGGTCGAGGCCGGCGCTTAAACCCAGGAGGGTAGTCTTCCCGCTGCCCGAAGGGCCCACAATAGCCACGGTGGAACCTGCCGAGATGGTAAAGCTGATNNTAAGTCTTACTGACATTTTGAACAGATAGAATTGTTTCCACAAGTATAAATTACAACTATAAATTACAACTATATTTATAGAACTGTTGTAAGTATTTCTTAAAATAGTAAAAGATCGATATGCCCCTATTTTATAAATTGAATTGGCCGATCCCGGTATTCCTGCTTTTCCTGCTATTCCTTGCATCCGCCTGCCACTCTGCCGGGAATAAACAATCATCTCCGAATAGCTCTCCAACAAATGAGCCTGCGTCTCCGGCAGTCAATCCCGCATCTGATCCACAATCCGACAGCCCCAGGTCTGTTTCGCGGACCGGTAATTCCACGGAGAAAAGGATCGTATTCTTTGGCAACAGCATCACAGCGGGCTATGGGGTGAATCCGGAGGATGCGTTCCCCGCCCTGATCCGGCAACGCATCGATTCGCTCCGGCTACCCTACCAGGTCATTGCGGCGGGGGTGAGCGGTGAGACTTCGGCGGGAGGCAAAAGCCGGATCGGCTGGATCCTCCGTCAACGGGTCGACGTGTTTGTCCTGGAATTGGGCGCCAATGATGGATTGAGAGGTATCCCGGTGACTGAGACAGCCAACAATTTACAGGCTATTTTAGATTCTGTAAAAGCAAAATATCCTGCCGCCAAACTCGTGTTGGCAGGGATGCAAATACCGCCCAGCATGGGAAATAAATACGCTTCCGGGTTCAGGGCGGTCTTTCCACAACTGGCGGAGAAAAATAAGTTATCCCTGATCCCATTCATACTCGAGGGTGTGGGAGGCGTATCCGAACTAAATCAGGGGGATGGGATCCACCCTACTGCAAAAGGCCACCGGATAGTAGCAGAGAATGTTTGGAAAGTCCTGAAAGACATCTTGTAACTCTTTTCACAATCGCTGAAAAGCACTGGTTTGCAGGGTGTTTGTGTTGTTTTATTCATTTTGACCTGCCAGACCAATCTCCTGCTGCCAATACTTTAAGGGGGTCCGGTAATCATGGAACTTCTTCCCGTATTGATATAGACGGTCCATCATTCGTTCTTCCAGTAAATCCAGAGAAATCGCATCATAACTTTCAAACCCCCTGCAATCATAGTCCAGCTCAAGAACCATCTGATTCATAAATGACAAGATGGACTTACTATTGGTTTTTGAAACGACATATCCTTCCGCCTGTAACAATTCGTTTTTGATAAACGCATTGGGAAAACGAAATCTCGATAGAAGTCCTTCCAACCTCTCCAGGAATGGTTCCCAGGTACCCTGGATCGTTTTCCCCTTACAAATAACGCACATCAGGGATGGATCATGTACATACATGACCATCATTTTACCGGCAAAACCGCTTGGAAGCAACCGGGCGTACCAGCTATGCAGGTATTGGCTTTGACTTGGTTGGGTAATATATAAAGAGGCTTCTAATCTTGAAGTATTTAGTAATTTTTGTACTGAATGAATAATGAGCACAGGATGTGTTTTGGAAATCAAATAGAATCGAATACCAGGGCCGCAGCCCCGAGAAAACCGGCTTTATTGCCGAGTTGGGCGGCTTCAATATGAGTATGGATCGAAGTCTCTTTCATGGCCAACTGCAATGCCCTTTGCCGGATAGGACCGACATAAAAATCTCCGGCCTCTGTAATGCCCCCTCCTATGATCACTTGCTGGGGACTGAAAATATTGATCAGGCCGGCTATCCCCGAAGCCAGGTAATCAAAATGCCGGTTCATGGCCAGAACGGCCGCGTTTTCGTTTTCGAGGAAGCGTGAGACAATAAACTTCCCGTCTACCTGTATCCCTGCATACGATTCATTTTCCGGAAACGAACGCTTGTACTCTTCGATCAGGGCCAAAACGGAAGCCTGGGCTTCCAGGCAGCCGGTAGCTCCACAGCTACAGGGATTCCCGGGGAAAGCCACCCGGATATGGCCCATCTCGGTACCCCGGTTCCGGTGACCTCCATACAGTTTTCCATTTAAGACCAGCGCACCGCCTACTCCTGTGCCGATTGTCAGGAAAACCACATCGACCATTCCTTTCGCCGCTCCGAACCTCGTTTCCGCGAGCCCCATGAGATTGGCATCGTTATCCACCCACACGGGGATTTGAGCGTATTCCTGCATCAGCCTTCCCAAAGCCACGCCTTCCATCTCCGGCAGGTTGCCTGCGCAAGCCGTAACGATACCCTCGTCAATGATCCCCGGAGCACCGATGCCGATGCCTTCGATCGTTAGCCGGTTAGAGGAAGCCATTTGAAGCATTTCAGCAACGGCCTTTTTCAGGTTGTCCCATACGCGGGACTTGCCGGGATCGGATTCGGATCCGGTAGGCATTATAGATTCGTACAGGATATCTCCATCCTTATTAACGATGCCGTACTTGATATTGGTTCCTCCCAGATCGATCCCGATGGCGTTTTGCATATTATCTTTTTAAAATACAGCGCATGAAACTACGCAATAATAAGTTGCCTGACAATTCCCCGGGCCCCCCATTCAAAAAAAAGTCAAAGCAGGTGTCCGTCCGTTGAAGAAATAGTCTTACATTATTCCTGATAAGGTTAAAGACGGCAAATTCCTGATACAGCATGAAAAATTGATAATGAACAGATATATCCTTCAAATATTATTTTTTCCTCTAATAGGAGCAGCCCTCATAGGATGCAAGACATTAAAGCCCTCGCAGGATATAAAAAGCGATTCATTCCAAAACAGCAATGAATACCTGTCCGATATCAAAACCGAACTTAAAAAAGAATCGCCCTATAACAGAACGATCAATATTGTCTTCCACGGCCATAGCGTACCGTCCGGTTATGCCAGGACACCGCTGGTAAAAACGTTCGATTCTTATCCCTACCTGTTTTTAGAAAAGCTAAAAGCCGAATATCCCTATGCCGTGGTAAATATTATCGTCACGGCTAAAGGAGGTGAAAATGCTGAAAGCGGCGCGGCCCGTTTTAAACGGGATGTATTGATCCACAAGCCGGATGTACTGTTCATCGACTATGCCTTAAATGACGTCGGCCTGGGATTGGAACGCTCCTATAAAGCTTGGAATAAAATGATAAGAATGGCTAAAAAGCAGCATATAAAGATCATTTTACTTACCCCCTCGCCGGATTTAAGGGTCAATCTCAAGGATGATAATAATAATCTTAAACAGCATACGGATCAGATAATTGCATTGGCAAAAGAAAATAATATCGGCCTGGTTAACAGCTTTGGAGTCTTTAGCACGATATACAGCAAAGGTGATTCTTTAGAAAATTATATGGCCCAGGTGAACCATCCCAATAAAGCCGGGAATCAGCTTATTGCAGATGAAATAATGAAATGGTTCAGGTGATAAGACGGGATGGAAGGCCTTACACAGCCTTACTATTTATCGATTCGGGCTACCGGCTTTTGCCTTTGGTATCATCATTATTTATACCCCGCTGGTTCTTTTTGATCTCACTGTTCAGCTTTCCAAATTTATAATTGAACCGTACTACGAACGATCGATATGCGTACTGGCTGAAAGATGATTGGTAAAAATCGGGCGTACTGGTATAGGAGTTGAAATTCCAAAATTTACCGTATGGGTTATAAGATACGAGGGCCAGGGTTGCTTTCTTCTTTAAAAATGTTTTTGAAAATACATACGATGACCAAAAGATCCCTCCGGCTTTCCCCTGCAAATTCACATCGCCGCTATAAATACCTCCATCAATGCTAAAACGATAATCTTTGCCAAATTTGTAACCTGCATTAAAATAAGCATTTCCCGTATAGCCGTCATTGCGGTAAAATTGGTTATTATAATATCCGCTTAACCAGACATGCGCTGCCTGACCGTCTAAGCTTACGGTCAGATCCTTGATGATGGTAAAATTCGTATTAATATTCAAACCCAACCTGTTGTTAACCCCAAGGTTTTGATAGGTAGTTAGCGTAACGGTATCACTCGTATTATTCGATGTATTATTTATCTGCAGGCGGGTAACATTTTGTATGGAATTTTTTGAAAATGTATAGCTTAGACCAATATTAATAGCACTTTTTGCAAAATTACTATAGTTTAATTCCAGGCTATGGTTTAATTCCGGCTTCAGATCAGGGTTGCCCATGCTGATGAATTTCGGATTTGATTTATCCAAAAAAGGATTTAACTGGTAAATACCCGGGCGGCTAATCCTGTCTGTATAGCCAAAACTAAGGCTGCTTTTCTTTAAACTCCTCAGCAAAGATATCGAAGGAATAAGGTTATCATACTGTTGGTCAACGGAACTTCCGGCAGATACAAAATTTGCATGTATGGTAGTATGTTCTAACCGGAGGCCTCCCTTGGCAGTCCATTTATCCCATTTAACCTGGTAAGAATTATAAAGGCTGTAAATATACTGGTGGTAGTTAAAATCATTGCTTTGGTCGGGATTCAACACATATTCACCGGTTGAATCATTATAATTATTGGTTTGAAAATCGCTGAAGTTGTTTCTGATAATCGTCTTTCCCCCGGCTTCAAGAGTTAGTTTTTTAATTGGATATACATAATCCAACTGGACGGTGTGCTCCTTATTCCCTGCTTTATTATTTTGCCTGTAATCCGGCAATTGATAATTAATAGTGTCCGAAAATATATTGTTATTAAATAGCTTATTCGGCGAATAGCTGTATTTGTATGACAATGTCAGCAACCGGTTCTTATCCTTTTTGAAACCCAACTGATAATTGATGGTTGCATCAAGACCCTCATAGTCGCTATTCCCTGCATTCATCAAATGATATTTCTGACTTATGGCGCCGGTATTATCCAGCATATTTGTAAATTGGCTTATGCTTTGGTTATTGATGAAGTTATATATATCGAATGAACCGGTCATTAGGTTCAGGCTGTCTATTTCATAACTCAACTCTGCCTCCCCATAATTATCATAGCCGCCGAAGGTATTTGTGCCGGTTTGGGATAAAACCGTGCGATCCGAAAGAAAGGTCTGGTTATTTCCAAAACCGGTAGTTTGCACAATATGCCTACTGTAACCCGCAAATGCCGATAAGCCAAATTTGCCCTGTTTCAGGGTCCCGTTAAGATTAATAACCGGCCCGCCAATCGAATTATATAGCCCGCCAATTCCTATATTGTACCCCTGGTCCGCATTTTTTTTTGTAATGATATTGATGATACCCGTCAACCCTTCAGCATCATATTTAGCCGGTGGAGTAGTAATCACTTCTATTTTTTCAATATTGGTTGCGGGCATGTCCCTTAGTATATTGGATGGATTTTTGGTAACCAATGCAGATTCTTTACCGTTAATCAGAATTTTGAAATTACTACTTCCTTTTAACTTGATATTCTCGGAAGCATCCACGGACAACAAAGGTACTTTTCGCATCATATCCAGTGCATTTAATGCCACACTTTCCGGATCCGCACTGACATCATAACTAATACCGTCTATTTCTCTTTTTATTACAGGTCTTACTGAAGTCACAATAACTTCTTTCAACTGCTTACCGGCCATGGAAAGAACAATTTTTCCTACATCTACTCGCCTTATTCCATTTATTACCGGCATAGTTTTAATCGTATAACCGGTATACGCCAATACAAGTTGGTAGTTCTTATCCGCAGCGCCTGCAATCTCAAAACTGCCGTCATCTTTTGACAAGGTGCTTTTCACGGGAATGTTGATTTTCATGTCCTTCAAAGCAACGGTAACATATCCTAATGGCTTGTTGGTTAAGGAATCAACCACCGATCCTTTAATCGTTATTGTGGAATCAACCATTTGAGCCTGTGCGGCAGCGTAGAAATAAAGAAAAATGATGTTAAGCAGTAAGCCTTTCATTGCATAGCTGGTGTTTTGATTTTCAGCAAAAATGTCATTTTATTGTACTAATACTCTTTCCCTTTTGTTCAATGTAGCGTTCTTGCCTTTCAGGGAAAATTTGCGAAGTGGTTCTCATATTTTCCAAAATAATATCCCTAAATTCGTTTTATAAATCAGAACCTTAAAATTAAACCTTATTTATGAAAAGAAATCTTCGCTTTTCTGGCATCGTTATGCTATCTGTTATCTCCGGGATTGTTTTAACTCAGTGTGCAAAATCTTTAACAGGAGAAAAACAGGCATCGCAATTAACAAAAGAAGAACCAAATGCGCTGCAGCTTGCATAGGAGCTAATTGCTTTGGATCTGAAAAATACCCTTGCTGTAACTATAACAAATTTTTATGAAAAATATTTTAGCATTTTATTTATTACTTTTTATACCATTTTTATTAATAATGCTTATATCAAAAGCTCAATACCTATCTGGCAACTCTTTTGCTTTATTCTTGGGAATCTATTGCTTTCTTTACCATCCTTTATTAGTGGGATTAAGATTGATATCTATAGGTGAAATCAAACCCTCCAAATTATGGTACAATTTTATACCTGGCTGGAACTGGAAATATTTCAGTCTTACTTTTTTCAATAACGGCATTTCAAAATAGATGAAAAATCAAAAAGATCAGGGGCTATCACCCAGGTCGTTCTTGATCTGATTCANNTGATTCATTTAATGGCAATGATCTCTATGTACTCGGAGGAGATATCTATTCGAAGAACAGCGTCCGGGTTACTGTACCAGACCTGCACTTCAGCCGGGCCATTCTGGCATCCGGTAACGATGTGTACATCATCGGTCAAATGCAGGCCAGCAATAATTCAGGTTTCAGATTTTCCGAATCTGGGTATTACCTCCGCCATCCAGCGTAAGATTTACAGGTTTGTTGGTCTTCCATGCACCTCTGGTAAAATCCGGTACATCCATACTCCGCGAGCGGTTGGCAACCGATTCCTCACTAAGGGGAGCTATAGAACTCCATAGTGCAGCATCATACACATCCTGGTCCAGTGGCAATCCATTGCGAAGGTTATCGATGAGGCGCCAATCCATTATAAAATCCATTCCACCATGGCCGCCTATCATTTTGGCAAACTCACCCACATGTTTTACGATGGGCAAAGTATATTTTTCTTCAAGCTCCTTCATCTGAGCGGCATTCATCCATTCATCGGTGTTACTTAAGGAAGAAATGCATGCGGGTTCCGGGTATTTGCGGGCCATGCCCTTTGTACCATTCAGCTGATGAATCCTTGAATAGGGCCTGGGGGTAGAAACATCATGTTGCACCATAATGGTCTTACCTTTGACTGTTTTGATAACGGAAGTATTCATATCGCCCCGGTACTTTTTATCTTTAAATTCATTGTAAAAGTTATCAGTTGCGGCTCTCTCTTTTGCCATTGCGCCCATTATAAAATCATTGGAGGACATGGATACCATGTAATCCATCTGGTCCCCCCGGTTGATATTGAGACATTGCGCAACAGGTCCCAATCCATGGGTAGGATATAAATTGCCATTTCTGCTGCTATTTTCTTTTAACCGCCACATTTCAGCATCTCCATTTTTGTTAAAATTCGAGCTTCTCAAATCATGTAAATAAGCGCCTTCTGCATGCACCAGTTCCCCAAATAAACCATTACGCACCATATTTAAAGTGAGCAATTCAAAAAAATCATAACAGCAGTTTTCCAGCATCATGCAATGCTTTTTTGTTTTTTCAGAGGTTTCAACCAGTTGCCAGCATTCTTCAATCGTTTTGGCGGCCGGCACCTCAGTGGCGGCATGTTTCCCTTGTAACATGGCATAGACTGCCATTGGCGTATGCCAGCTCCAGGGCGTTGTAATGTAGACCAGATCTATATCCGGCCTGTCACACAATTCTTTCCAAACCTGCTTATTTCCACTATAGGCTGTTGGAATGGGTAACCCTTTTTCCGCTAATATCTTTTGAACTTTAGCTACCCTGTCAGGGTATTGATCGCACAAAGCGATAATTTCAACCCCTTCAATATAGGACATCCTTTCAACGGCGTAAGGTCCCCGGCTCCCCAAACCTATTATTCCAATACGGACCTTATCCATTTTTGGAGCAGCATAACCACACATGTTAAAAGCACCTGTTGAAGGTTTTACCTTATTTGGCAATCTTCGGTCATTTTCATCAGCAGTTATATGAGCAGAACCGGGTAAACCACTTACCATGGCTCCGGCACCTATTGTGACGTTTCGTATAAAGTTCCTGCGATTTGAATGCATAAATATGTGGAGTGTTTTTAAATAAAACACTCTAAAATTTATTGTTAATAAATGAAGACATCAAATTTGATTTGGGTTTTTGCAACAGAGTTTAACTGTAAGCTACCCCGAAATTATAACTTGAAAGAATAATTAATTTACTCTACTTGATTTTTACATTGGTCCATTGCAACGTCTATGGCCTTTCTATAACAACGTGCTCGGATATCCGACATTCCTGATTATCAAATCTATCTATTGATTAAAAAGAGTTTTATCGTAACTCAATAAAGCAGGACTGGTGCGGGTAAATGAATCTATTTCTTTCTGATCAAATGAAATTCTGTTTGCCTGGACAATATTGTTTGCGATATCATAAGCTTGGTAAAAGAAAGGAAAATAGGGTTACTTTCCAATACAAAAACCTAAAACTAATTGAAAATCAATATTTTAATTTATCAGAGGTACAAATGGAGTACAAAATGGGAATAATAAACTTAGAATAGATGTAACTTTATTGCACTCGCCCTCGACTAAAGCTTTAAAAGCACCTTGTACAATACCTGAATACACTCTACGTGAGCAGAATATTTCTATGTACTTAAAATTTTGATCCGTTATGATGGCAACGATCGATCTCCATGTCAATGGAAAAAAACATACGATACAGGCAGACCCGGCTACCCCGTTGCTATATGTATTGCGTAACCAGTTAGCATTGAATGGCCCTAAATATGGCTGCGGCATGCAGCAATGCGGTGCCTGCATGGTTTTACTGGATGGGAAAGCACGTCCTAGTTGTATGCTGCCGGTGGATGCCATAAAAAACAGCGCAATTGTTACCCTCGAAGGGCTTGCCGGGACCGAAAATACCCTGCACCTGGTACAGGATGCTTTTGTGCAGGAGCAGGCGGCGCAATGTGGTTATTGCCTCAATGGCATGATCATGTCAGCCATATCTTTGTTGCAGGAAAATCCTTCACCGGATGATGCGACCATTCGCGCCGGCATGCAGATGGCCCTTTGCCGCTGTGGTACACAGGCAAGGATCATCCACGCGATTAAACGGGCCGCCGCCGGCAAACGCTGACAAAGGCCTCGGCCGATAAGCACCGATAACAACTGTCCCTGACTTCATTAAATTCCTGTCCATTATGCATACTTCCAGGAGAAATTTCTTAAAAACAGCGGGATGCCTCACCATCGGGTTTTGCTTCAGTGGCCAGGCATTCAAATACCCAACCCCAATACTTGGACTGACACCTCACCTGCAAGAAAATTCCGGCATCAATGCCTGGTTGGAGGTATTAGCCAATGGTTCGGTAAGGGTCTTTACCGGTAAACTGGAGCTGGGTCAGGGTATTCGTACAGCCATAGCTCAGGTAGCTGCGGAAGAACTGGATATGGAAATGTCCCAGGTAGAGGTAGAATTGGCCGAAACCGGTCTCACCCCCAACGAAGGCTACACTGCTGGCAGTGGCTCCATCGAAGGCAGTGCCATGGCTGTACGGCATGCCGCTGCCGCCGCACGGCAAAGGCTGCTGGAACTTGCTGCGCAAAAAATGAATGTGCCGGTAAGCGAACTAACCGTAGCGCAAGGGAAGATTAGCCTGAAAAAGGAAAATCGTACGTTAACCTTTGCTGAGATACTGGACGGTAAACAACTGACGGATGAAATTCCCTCATCGGTTGCCTTAAAATCCAAAGACAGCTACAGGCTCGTGGGAAAACCTGTTCCCCGGGAAGACATAGGTCGGATGGTGAGAGGAGAGCCCGTTTATGTCCAGGACCTTCGTTTTCCGGGTATGGTGCATGCCCGCGTAGTTCGCCCTCCGGCTTATGGCGCAAAGCTTCTGCAGTTCAATGAACAGCCTGCAAAAGATAAGGTGCCGAACTTATTAAAGACGGTGGTGAACGGCAGTTTCCTCGCCGTAATTGCGGCAGATGAATACGAGGCCATCAAGGCGCAGCAATTGCTGCGGGAAAATTCGAAATGGTCCGACGGACCGCCGCTTCCGAAAGTGAGCGGAGAGGACCTGGCCAATTATCTCCAAACATTGCCGGTACAAACCCAACGGGTATACGAAAAAGGAAATATAGCATCGCTGGCAGGGAATGCAACCGTAAAGGCCCGCTATTTCAAACCCTATATCATGCATGGCTCCATCGGACCATCCTGCGCCGTAGCCCTATACGATACCAACATGCTGCATGTATGGACGCATAGCCAGGGCGTATATCCGTTGCAGGAGGCGCTGGCAATGCTGCTGCATTTGCCTGCTGACAACATTCATGTAAAGGGTGTACCAGGAGCTGGCTGTTACGGGCATAATGGTGCCGATGATGTAGCGGCCGATGCTGCTTTGCTGGCCCTTGCTTATCCGGGCAAACATATCCGGGTACAGTGGATGCGGGAAGATGAGCATGGCTGGGAGCCTTTTGGCAGCGCAATGATCATGGAAGTTGAGGCCCTGCTCGATAGTTCGGGAAAGATCAGTCATTGGAAATATGCGCTGCGGTCAGATACACATGGCACACGTCCCGGAGGCAATGCAGACAATCTGCTGCCGGGCCGTTATCTTGAAAAGCCTTTCACCGGGCGGCCTTCCGGCTTCAGCGGCGGTGCTTACCGGAATGCAGCACCGTATTATTCCATTCCCAACCAACAGGTAGAGGCGCATTTTTTCGACGGACCGCTGCGGACATCCTCATTACGTAGTCTGGGTGCTTATGCCAATATATTTGCCATTGAATCATTTATCGATGAATTGGCCGAGAAGACCGGGAAAGACCCCTATGAATTCCGGCTTTTGCATTTGGAAGATGGCCGGGCCAAAGAGGTGATTCTGAAACTGCGGTCGCTCACCAAGGGGCAGGAAAGAGCCCATACGGGAATGGGCATGGCTTTTTCCCGGTACGAAAATTCGAAATCGTATTGCGCCGTANNCGATGCGGGTGAAGTAATTAATCTGGATGGCATTAAAAATCAGATCGAAGGAGGGATGATACAATCTGCCAGTTGGACGCTGCAGGAACAGGTAAAGTTTGATGAGAAACATATTACCAGCCTCCATTGGTATTCCTACCCTATCTTACGTTTCAACCAGGTACCGGAGGTGGAAGTAGCAGTACTGGACCGCCCGGAAGAAAAGCCCCTCGGAGCCGGTGAAGCAGCGCAGGGCCCTGCTGCTGCCATTGCCAATGCGGTGTACCGGGCCTGTGGATGNNAAGGGGCATGGAGGCTGTCTGTAGCGATAACCCTCCCCGGGAAGACCGCCAAAAAGAGTATATTGACGGGAATTAAAGGTATCGGCCATGGAAGAAGGGGAAAATGAATACAAATGTTTTATCGTGGATGACAATACGTTAGACCGGCTGACTACCGTCTCTTTTGTACAAAAGTATTCATTTTTGAAAATAGCGGGAATCTTTGACAACGCAGTGCAAGCCCTGGAAAGCGCGATAAAAGACTTTCCGGATGTAGTTCTCCTGGATATCGATATGCCTGCATTGAACGGTCTCGATTTGCGATTGCGATTAGGCAATGTACCGGCCTGCATCTTTATTACGGCCTACCCGGAATATGCCTTGCAAAGTTTTGACGTGAACGCTTTGGACTTTCTAATAAAACCCCTCACGGCCGATCGCTTTGACACGTCGATGAACCGGCTTCGCTATTTCCTGGATATGCACGCCAGGGCCGGTCTGTTGAGCCATTCTTTTAAGGAGGAAAATCTGTTCATTAAAGACGGCCGGGAGCACATTAAGATCCGGTTTTATGATATTGTTTATCTGGAAGCGCTAAAAGATTACACTCGTATTGCAACGCGGGAAAGAAACTATTGCGTACTGGCCCCGTTGGGAACCCTGCTCAGGGAAAAACACTTTCAAAGTTTCATCCGCATACACCGAAGCTATGCGGTGCAAAAATTTTTTGTCAGCAAGGTCACTCCTAAAACGGTATTGGTTAATGATGTCCTTTTGCCGATAGGCAGAAGTTATAAAGATGTATTGAACACTTTGCTAACCCCATGATATCATGAAATTCATTTTTTTTATCGGGCTTGCGCTTTTGCAGACCGGGCTTTTCGCACAGAAAAAGGGCCAGGCATTGATTGATTCCATCCTGCATGAGCTGCCGNNAATACCAATAAGGTGAAGTCCCTGACCCGGATAGCGGAAACCTATATACAGGTGAACCCGGCCAAAGGGATTGGGTATGCGATCGATGGGCTGGCGGTCGCGGAGAGGCTTCCCTGGAAAAAAGGCGTCGCCAAACTGGAAAATGCCATGGGGTTATTAATTGGTGACACGGGCAATAATACGCTTGCCAGGGTTCATTTTCAACGGAGCTATGCTTTGAACAAGGAGCTAGCCGCTTCCTTTGGCATGATCAGCAATCTGAATAATATTGGCAGGNNACTATTACTTCAGGGCATTGGCGGTCGCCCGGGAGATAAACAGCAATGAGCAGATAGCCCTTGTGGGCACCAACCTCACCGCCAGTTTCCTTACACAAAAGGACTATAAAAAAGGATTGGAATATGCTGAAATGACCTTGAAATATGGTCAGCTTTCCCATACGCCTAACAATATCGGCAAGGCCTTGCTTCACCTGGGGGTAATTTCACTGGCAGCAAAAGATACCGTTTCGGCGAGGGCATATATGGAGAAAGCGTTGAAAGTATATGAGGAAATGGATAACAGACCGGCAATCGCCCAAGTACTGGCTTCCATGGCTCCCCTGGAATACCCGGATTACAAAAAGGCTATCGGGCAAATGACGAAAGCGCAGCAGATATTGGATGAAATAGGTCCGTCATCCGTTTCTTCCGTCGGGAATCTGGCCAACCTGGGAAGCGCCTATTACGATCTCGCCATGCACGGCGGGCCATCGGATAAAAACGAGTTGCTGGATAAAGCCGATTCATGCCTGAGACGGGGCATCCTGCTCTCAAAAAAAACCGGCAACGCGGAATACCAGGCAGCTATGTCACTGNNTCCAACCTGGAAGAAGAAAGAGGTCATTACAAGCCTGCGCTGGAGGACTTTAAAGTTTATTATTCCATCAACGATTCCCTTTTTTCCCAGGATAAAAAAAATGAACTGGCCGGTCTGGAAAGCCGCCAAAAGATCGCCTTGAAAGACAAAGAAATCGCCATCCATAAACTTACGCTGGTTAGTCAGCAACGAGTATTGTTCGGCCTGGCCACAGCATTGGTCTTACTCGGTATCATCGGAAGCCTGTTATTCCGACAGAATCGCCAACGAAAAAGATCGAACACGACACTGATGGTCTTGAACGATCAGCTGGATGGAGCCAACAAGGTAAAAGCGAAGTTCTTTGGAATCCTCAGTCATGATCTCCGAAGTCCCATTGCCAACCTGGTTAACTATCTACATCTTTTGAAGAATGATCCCGATCTTCTTTCCGGCGATGACCAGGCCACCTACCGGCAGCAGATCGGTCAATCCGCGGAAGCACTATTGGAAACCATGGAAACGATGCTGTTTTGGAGTAAGGAGCAGATGGAAAATTTCAAACCCAAGATCAGGACGGTCTCGGTAAGTGAGTTGTTTGATTACCTGCAGAAATTTTTTCCGCAGACGCCGCGGGTGGATCTGAGGTTCTACGATGCCGGATCGCTGGAAGTTTCCGCCGATGAAAACTACCTGAAAGTGATCATGCAAAACCTAACCTCCAACGCCATCAAAGCGCTCGGGAACACACCGGACGGTTTAATCGAATGGAAGGCCCGCAAAGAAGCCGGACAAATCATTTTATCCATTACGGACAATGGTCCGGGAATCAGTGCGGAGCAGTTGAGCACCCTCTACCAGGAGAGCAGCGGTTTCAATGCCGGAACCGGCTTTGGGTTTCATCTGATCAGGGATCTGGCCAGGGCTATCCATTTTCAGATCTCGGTTGAGCCGGCCCCCGGTCGGGGAACGACCTTTTTCTTATCTTCCTGATGCAGACTGCCTGACAGACGCCAAATGACGGGACCGTTGTTTATACGGATCACTGTTTATAAATGACAGGTGTGACTCCGGGGGGACCATACCAGTAGATCGTCTGCAGGTAGTTGGGCAGCCTGGCATCATTTTTCGCGCGCGTGTCCGCCAGTATACTCGTTCCATCGGCGGTCATCACCCCGAAATAGCCGATCAGCAATCCGATCGACTCGTTGAAACCACTCAGGTAGATCCTGGGTCCGTGCTGGTTGTACTCCATCAATAATGCCTGGAGCGTATCGCTGGGAGTATAGGTCACTATGGATCCATTCCTATAGAATATCTGGCCGTTATCGCCAAACGAAAAAGTCGCCAGATCCGGGTATGCATACATGCCGTCCGTAGGGCCGCCGCCCGTCATCTTATTACTGCTCCAGGAAGTCCCTTTGACCGATGGGACCGTGGCAGGGCATAGCTGGAGGCTGGGGTTAAAGGTATTGTTGCCGGCTGCGGTGGAGCCCGCTGCTGTGGCGCCTGCCAGACTATTCTTATTGGTAATCGTATAGACTTGTTTGTCGCCGGTGAGGGCAAACGATACATTGATGGTTGTATTCCCATTCGTGACGGTGTCGATCGCGGTGATCCTACCTATCACGCTGTCCACATCCTGGTAGTTGCCTTCGAATTGCCAGACGAATAGTGCATATACCGACACCGTCGTGTCTCCATTAAACCGCAGGTAACAAGGCAGGTTATATTGCTGGCTGACCGTAGCGCAGAAGCCTGTCCATTCGGTATTTGCAAAAGAGTAAGCCGATGCCGGGTTATTTCCACCGGAACCTCCTGTGCTTTTCGCGGTATTGTCTTTCTTACAGCTGATCATAGAGGCCAGGGCCAGGAGCCCACAGGCGATCTTTATACTATTCTTAATCGTTCTACTTTTCATCGTTCAAAATTTAGTCATTACCGTCTAATCCCTGCAAACTAAGGCAGCCAGGGAGGAGGGCAAAAACTACTCGCCGAACGACCATTTAAATAGACAAAGGAACTTCCCGATGCCGGCTGAAGGGTCCTGATGAAATTGTAGCGGCCATTAAAGCTTTATAACCGGATGGAGGCCAGGATGAAAATCAACATGCCCATATTGCTGGAAATACTGGCTATCAGCATTTCGAAAAATTCGATTCAAAGTAATCGAATGGATCACTTCTGAAAACAAAGATTGTTCTGGCGTTATTCTCCACTTTCTGATCATAAGTCTTTTCAACGGCAGCCGCGCCTTTGTTCTGCATCTTGATCCATACGCTATCTGGACGCCGCAATGACTATTCGGTTACGTAATGTTGCAAGGATTGGAGTCATACGCACAATATAGCAAAAGCCGGAAAAAAAATGGGCGCTTTCTGAAAAGCCACCCTTTTCCAAGGTGCCGGAATTCGATTACTCATTGGATAGAAATTGTAGTGTTACTAAGGATGCCCTTAATACTCGATTAATTTAACAAACTTTCTTTGTTAACAAATGGGCCGCCCTGTCTTCTTCTCATTGGGGGATTCCAGCATACTCCGGTGTATCAGCCAGAGATGCGCGAACAATTGTTAATTTAAGCAGATCTGACAGCATTTAGCGTAAGAATCAGTATTTTTATAACATAACCTAACGGAATGCGCATAATATTGGCAATACTTGCATCGATATCTTTCCTTTCACCAAAGGCCCAGATGCATTTGCCAGTCAGCCATTTGAACTATACACCATGGTTATTCTCCCCCGATTACAATCAAATAGTTGACAGTAGTCATTCAGATCACAAATGGCATTTCAGTAAATATGCCGGCCTCTCTTCCGGCTATGGTTTTTTTGCTGGCGGCACAAGCTTTTTATCGGCGCCGGTCGGGCTACAACTAAGTCGTCCTCTGAATAAGAATCTATATGCTTTCGCAGGTATTTCCGCAGCCCCTGTCTTTTTTAGCTTCAATCGTTTATTAACAGATCCTGCTTTAAATCCCTCCTATCCCGGCAGTAACCATTCAAACACTTACGGCTTTGGTTTAAATTCGAGAGTAGAAGCAGGCCTAATGTACGTAAACGATGCAAAAACATTTTCCATATCGGGTAGTATTGGAGTAGACAGGGTCAGTTACCCGGTTTACCCTTCCAATGGGATGAACACAAAAAAACAATAAAAAAACTTCTTGGATCAATCAATATCTTCCGAACAGGTCTTATTCGTCATTCGCCGCGCCCTACTTCCCAATACAAAACCTAAAACAAGTTGATTTTCATCATATTGAACCTGGCGAGGTACAAATAAGATACAAAATCTGCCAAAAGAGTTCTCTATATTTTCATCAACTTTTCCCACTACCCCTTATTCAAATAAATGCAAAATATTCGTAGGAAAACCGAATATTTTCAGATTATCCTATTATTTTTCTACATTTGTGTTATGGACGTCACTCAATCCATACAGCAGTATGCATCATACCCAATACCCCATCATTTAATGGCATGGCTCCTCAAAGAATACCGCCAACCAAATGACAAGATCCATTACCTGATCAAGAACGGAATATTACAGCAGATAAAAAGAGGATTATATGTTGCCGGGCCCAAGATCACCTCCTCAAAGCCCGACCCGTTCTTAGTTGCCAATCATATCCTGGGTCCAAGCTACGTTTCGTTGGAAAGTGCCTTATCATATCATGGTTTGATCCCCGAAAAGGTATATGAAATAACTTCCGTGACAATTAAAGCTAAACGCAGGTTTTCTACCCCTCTCGGCGTATATAGTTATACCCGGCTACCTTTGCCATATTATAGCTATGGTATACGGAGTGTGGAAGTAGACAGGCAGCATCGATTTCTAATAGCTTCCCCCGAAAAGGCACTATTTGATAAGATTATTACTACTGCAGGGGTAGAATTCAGAAGTAAGGCTAGTGTGCTTACCTATATAGAAAATGATTTACGTATAGACATAGATACACTCAAAAACCTGGATATATCTATTATGGAAAGCTGGATATCAACTTCACCTAAAAAGGATTCCTTATCCAGGTTGACTCAAACAATCCAACAGCAATGATCAAAGAATGGCTTGACTCTTACAAACCTGCCGATAGAGACCAGGCAACGGCGGCTCTACGCGAAATCATGCAAGCCATTGCACTTGCGGGTCTGTATCGGGCCGGCTTTTATGAAAAAGCAGCATTTTATGGGGGAACAGCACTGCGGATATTTTATGGCCTGGATCGATTCTCAGAAGATCTTGATTTTTCTCTTCTAGCCGACGATCCTGACTTTTCCTTTCAACCCTATATGGAAGCCATCATCACAGAATTTAATTCCCAGGGAATGCAGGTTTCGATTCGTGAAAAGGTAAAGACCCTGCAAACCAATGTTGAATCTGCATTTTTAAAGTCGGAAACGATCTGGAAGGAATTGGTGCTGGATGGGATACTTCCACAACAAGGTATGGGACAGGTGGCCAATATTAAGGTTAAAATAGAAGTGGACAAACGGCCGCCTTTAGGTTTTAATACAGAGGAAAAGTTACTGACGCAGCCTTTCTCCTTTTATGTGAAGTGTTTTACCTTACCCGATCTGTTTGCCGGAAAAATGCATGCCTTGTTATTTCGTAAGTGGCAGAACAATGTTAAAGGACGTGACTGGTATGACATGGAATGGTATATTAAAAAAGGAACACCCCTAAACCTTTCCCATTTCCTGTTGCGAGCCATAGGCAGCGGCGATTTGAAGAAAAGCACGATTACCGAAGAAGAATTCAGAGACCTGTTAAGGCAAAAAATAGATTCCGTAAATATGGACAGGGTAAAAGAAGATATAAGACGTTTTATTCCGGATCAGGATCGCTTAAAAATATGGTCACCGCAATATTTTCATGACCTGTCGGAAAAGCTGAAAATCGAGGATGGCAAAAATACCATTTAACGAATACTGTCAAATAAGAATAACCTCCATGCCGAATTTCACTCAATTACGTGTGGTTTGTAAAGAATCTACGTCTCTTTCGACCATTGTTGTGGATGACTTCTTAATGTATTATGTGGCCCAGCGGGAAGGTCTTGAACGAGAAATGGATCAACGCCTCGCGCGTTTCCGCAAGGTCATAAAGGGATTTCAGCAAAGCTGGATCAACCTGATCAAGGCGCAGTATGTATGTCATCGGATCTTTAAAAAGGACGGTTTCATTAAAAAATATAGTACCCACGCTGCGGTGAAAACGCTGACCACGGAGGAACGGAACTATATCGAACAGCAGTCTGTCGTTCCCTGGAGATACTCATATAGCGTGATTACGGCAAATCCTGAAACCGATTTTTATGAAATGGAAGATGTATTCAGCGGGGAAACCTACCTGCTTTATTCCCCATCGGTTTCGCAAATTCTTTCGGAAGGGGCGGTCTCCCTATGGTTCAACCTCATCGCTTTCAATGGCTCCTGCTGGCAGTCATTCGGTCCTGTCATTAGCTTTCAGGGCTTAGAGCCAGATGATATTTTCTTTTTTGCCACAGAGTTGAATCCCCAAATCGAAACGGAGGAAGACCTGATGACGGATGTCGAAAAGAATCCGATTCCGTACCTGATGCTAATCAGTGGATCCCGTTATCCGGTTACCATTCACGGCGAAGATGAAATCCTTCAGTTGGTTGCCGAATATCATCTGGAATCCTTTGACAGCAGCGGACTTAAGAAGGACTTTACAGTAGAGTATGCCCAAGGCGTTTATCGAATCAGGTTGGGCGCCTGGGGTGATCCTCCGCATTTTGCAGCAGCCTATTTTGCAGAAGATCGGAAGATCCTGCTGCTTACTTCCCTGACGGACCGTGGTTTCCAGTCATTGGTATATCAATTGAACAAAAATGGATTGCTGCTTCCGACCGAACCGGATATCCGCGTGCACCTCTCAATGCTGATTAACATTAAGCATATTCTGGGAAAAGAACTGCGACTGAACCCATATGAGGATTTGTTCGTGAGCAAATCGACACCCGTGGAGCATACTGCAATGGATAACCTCAACCGGCTGCTTTCCCTGGCCCTCCCCTTCATCAATGCCGGTCAGGAACCCGACGTCCCGGCGCTCGCAAAAGAAGCTGGCGTCGACGAAGAAACAGCGAGGGAAGTACTAAGCCATACCATCGGCAGGATCAAGACGCTTCAGAACAAAGCTGATAAGAAAAGGAAGAAATAGCCAAATCATTATTCTATTTTCCCCCAGTATATTTCTTCTTAAGATTTCTGCTAGTGTGGAAAATGGAACTTATTGCAATGATTCTTTTCCGTTTTTGTATCCGGTATATGATAAGATATGGGAAAACCTTGATTTTTGTCTCGCGAAAGCCCTTTCTGCGCTCCGTATACCTCTCTAGCGTTTTCTCGATCTGCTGCAATTTCTTTCAATCTCCCGCATGAACCTATCGCCTAAACCGCTCCATATGTCATCGTACCAATCCCAGGCATCCAAAAGTTCTTTCCGGGCACGCGGCAGAAACTCAATCTTGTAGGTCATCTACCATGCTTTTTTGCCTTACGACTGGCTATTTCAGTTTGCACAACATTCTTATTGTTCACCACGATCCAACTATTGCATACCGGTATATATAAAAAATAACCCTGCCAGGGCCGGCTGACGCTCACCACCCGCGACTGCTCGCCATTATAGATTTCACACAAACGATTGTGTAATCCCGGGAGTCCTTCCCTTTTTTCAAAGGAATAGGAATATATTTACAGGCATAAAAAGCGACCCGTATGCCAATAAGCCGACGCACAGCGCTTAAGCGAGTGTTCATCGTCGCCGGCGGTGTGATCTTTCTGCCCGCCTGCCTTCATCACAAAGACAAATCGACCCTGGCACTGCGTCGTATCCGACTGGAAGGGGATCAGCAGGAAACGCTGGAAGCGCTCGCGGATACCCTGTTGCCTGCAGGCTCTTCGCCGTCCGATCGGACGTTGGGCGCCCAAGCTGTTGGCGCACATTTGTTCGCTTTAAAAATGATAGATGACTGTTACCCGGACACCCAGCAACAACTATTCATGCGAGGACTGGAAGCATTCGACGAACAGGTCCGCCGTCAATACGGCAAGTCGTTTGGCAGTTGCGATCAAAAGCAAAGAGAGAACCTGGTGTCAGCCATTGATGCTTCCGCCTCCGAAAAAATCAACGATCTTTTATTTTTCTTTCGCGAGAATAAAAACCTCGTGATCCGGGGTTATCTCGGCTCACAATATTTCCTCACCAAAATAGAAGTGTACGAGTTGGTGCCGGGGCGCTGGCATGGGTGTACACCGGTGAGCAAAAAAAGCTAACCATGGGAGATCCGATAAAAACTAATTCGTTCGATGCAATCGTGATTGTGTCTGGTATGTCGGGGGGATGGGCTGCCAAAGAATTTACCGATAATGGTCTTAAGACCCTGGTATTGGAAAGGGGACGGGACGTAAAGCACA
>PLXD01000622.1 GCA_003151295.1 Chitinophagaceae bacterium
CGAACACGCTCTCGTCGGCCATGATGGGGATGGCAACCTGTTTTCTAAGCCGGGGTAATTTGTCATCATCCCAGTGCCGCATCGGCTGCTCGCAAAATTGAATGTGGAAGGGTTCCATTTGCCGCAGCGCATGCAGGGCCGCATCGAAATCCCAGCCCTGGTTGGCATCGATGCGAAGAACGATCGTTTCCCCGATCGCGGCACGGATCTGCCTGATCCGTTCGATATCTTCGATTGCCTCTTTCCCGAGTTTNNGGGTTTTTTGCGTCCTCCGAGGAACTGGTAGAGGGGTAATCCGGCGGCTTTGGCGGCCAGGTCATACAGGGCCATGTCGAAAGCACTCTTGGCGGTGGCGTTAAAGGCGGTATAGGCATGGAGTTCGTCCATCCTTTCTGCCAGGGCCAATGCATCCCGGCCTTTCCAGCAGGCAGCAAAGTCTTTGGCCATCTCGAAACAGGTGCCCTGGGTTTCGCCGACGATCATGGGGAAGGCGGAACATTCTCCTACTCCGTAATAACCCGCGTCGGTATGGATTCGGATGAAGAGGTTTTGGGCATAGTGCATGGTCCCGGTCGCGATGGTAAAGGGCACCATAGGGATGCTGAATCGGTAGATATCGATATGGAGGATCTTCATAATTGATGAATAAAGGGGTGAAAGATAATCATTTTAAGAAAGATTTCCGGCGGGTGAGGGCTTTGCCGGTTCGGCTTTTTTGGGTAGGTTTGCGAAAACTAACAAGTGTTCGTATAGACAATATGGAGACAAACAATAACAGGGAAGCCGGTAATATATCTTTCGAGAATACGGGAAATGCATTCGCCTACAAGTCGGATAAGGAGTTACGAAAGGCGGAATTCTTATTCTCCAGCATGGGGTATTCTGCACTGGTAAAGCTGGGTACCCGGCTGACACCCTGGGCTATCCGTGTGGGTCTGCCGGTAAAGGGGATCATCCGCGACACCATTTTTGCACAGTTTGTGGGCGGTGAGACACTGGAGGAGACGGCGCCTGTCGCACACAGGTTGGGAGAATACCATGTTCAGGTGATCCTCGATTATGGCGTTGAGGGTGGCGAGGAAGGCGAGGCGGCTTTTGACCATGCCTGCGGGGGGTTTATCCGGGTGATCGAATATGCGGCGACCCAGCCCAATATTCNNGAAGGTGACAGGCATCGCCCGGTTTGGCCTGCTGGAGAAGCTGGATCATTCCGTCGAAGTGAATGCGGGCAGCCTGATGAAGCGATATAGTCTGGCGGTAGATTCTTTGAAGGATGAGGAGAAGGCGGAATGGCATCGGGTAGGTCAGCGTATGTTGAAGATATGCCAGGCGGCGTCGGACAAAGGAGTGGGAGTGCTGATCGATGCCGAGGAGACCTGGATACAGGATCCGGTGGATGTGCTGACGATCCTGATGATGGAGCAGTTCAACCGGGAGCGTGCGATCGTATATAATACCGTCCAGTTGTACCGGCATGACCGGTTGGCTTTTCTGCATGATTCGCTGGAAGCAGCCGGAAAACGGAATTTTATCCTGGGCGCCAAGCTGGTGCGGGGGGCTTATATGGAGAAAGAGCGAAAGCGTGCCGGAGAGTTGGGGTATCCTTCGCCTATACAACCCGACAAAGAAGCTACCGACCGGGATTACAATGCCGGGGTGGCGCTTTGCATAGAACATATCGACCGGATTGCGCTGATACTGGCTTCGCATAACGAGTACAGCAACCTGCTGGCTACGCAGTTATTACGACAAAAATCCTTGCCATCGGATCATCTGCATATTCATTTTTCGCAGTTGTATGGCATGAGTGATCATATTACGTTCAATCTCGCTAAGGCGGGTTTCTCCGTTAGCAAATACCTGCCTTTCGGCCCGATTGGAGATGTGGTGCCGTACCTGATGCGGCGCGCCCAGGAGAACAGTTCTGTCGCCGGTCAAACAGGACGGGAATTGGGCCTGATCAGGAAGGAGTTGAAGCGGAGGAAGGGATAAGGAGCCAAAATTTAAAGGGGTTGCGGCAGGGTATCCCCGGAAGCTTGCTACGCAGATCAATGTCTTTGATAATCAAATCGGATATATAGAGATAGGGGGTGGTCGTTGATGTCAATGTAAGTTTGGTATAACAGGTCAAACGGCTGCGGCGGTATTGGCCTCCATAGTTGATTAATTCCAGGATATCTTTTTTATTGAATTTTTCCAGGTTGTTGGCGTTGCCATAATAAAAGATATCGTTCCCCCTGGACATGACCAGGACCTTATCCCGGGAAACCCGGTAGTTATTGATTGCTGCATGGAAATCCTTGTCTTTGAAGTGTATTGCCTTGCCCTGGAGCCATATCCTTTCGAGCCTGAAATCATGGGTATTGCAGGGCTGGGACCCGAAAAAGGATTGGATATATGGATAAGCGTCCTGATAATGGATTACGCTCCTGGTGAAAATCTGGTTACGGTCGTTCAGGTAATAGCGTACGAATTTGCCCTCGTAGTAGGGGGCTAGTTTGAGATAATCCTGGTTATTGCCTTCTATCGTCACTGAGGGGCTGGTCGGACTTATGACATGGTGATCCCTCTGTTCCTCTCAGGGAAAGGATTCAATAAGGCGGATCGTCTCATCGTAAGTTCTGTCTTTCTTATCGGTGAATTCTCCTGGTTCGTAGTTTTTATATTGAATTTTTGTTCTTCGTGTCAAACTGACGGATTTTGGGTGTTTAAATCTAATAAAAAGTCTTTATTTTCGCGTTTCCAATTTTCCCGGACTGTTAGCTCAGTTGGTTAGAGTATTTCCTTGACATGGAAGGGGTCACTGGTTCGAATCCAGTACAGTCCACAAAGCCTTGCACGATAGTGCGGGGCTTTTTTATGCGGTAGCGGGCAAGCTTGCTTGCCAAAGCGGACGCGTAAAAAAGCCGTATTTCGCGATAGCGGGATGGGAGGCCTTGGGTAAGGGCCCCGAAGTAATATCGGGATCACCGGAGGCCCGGGAGGGCCGGAGGTAATCCAGTACAAGCCCACAAGCAATGGAGCCTCCGGCGTCAGCCTGTGGCTTTGCATTTTGGAGCGATGCAAGCTTGCTTGCATGAGCGGAAAAATGCAAAAGGGAGACCGCAGGAACCGCTGACCATTGATCCGATCAGGCATTTTCCGGCGCATCTGACCTAAAATGAAGCTTTATTCCATGCACGATTTGTCTATCTCCCGATTTTTAATTGGCCCGATTAAGACTATATTGCTGATTAATATAACATGAAGAGGCTTATTAATATATTCCCATTACTGATACTTCTTATCTTTAGTTCCTTGGCTCATGCACAGGACAAGAAGCAATGGATTAAATACGATGGATATGACGGGCCAGGAAAAGGCAAGCGCATTGTTTTTATAAGCGGCGATGAAGAGTATCGTTCCGAAGAGGCATTACCCATGCTCGCGCAGATACTCGCCAAAAGGTATGGTTTCTCCTGTACTGTTTTATTTTCGATAGATCCCCAAAGCGGTGAGATAGATGCAATGTGGCCCTCAAATATTCCAGGCCTGGAAAGTTTGCAAAAGGCAGATCTCATGGTGATCTTCACACGTTTCCGTGAGCTGCCTGATGGACAGATGAAATACATCGATGAATATCTAAAGGCAGGAAAACCTGTTATTGGCCTCCGTACCGCAACCCATGCGTTTAATTATAAAAGGGATTCTACCTGTGCATTTGCCAAATACGATTTCAATAGTAAGGTAAAAGGCTGGGAAGGTGGTTTTGGCAAACAGGTGCTTGGAGAAACATGGGTGAATCATCACGGGAATCATAGGGTGGAGGGAACGCGCGGACTAGTGAACGGCATAGAACAGGATGCAGGCAATACGATTCTAAACGGCGTAAAGGATATCTGGACGCCGACCGATGTGTATACTGTGCGGCAGCTTGACGGAGCAAAAATTTTGATATATGGACAATCCACCNNGCCGGAATCCCCGGTCAACCTGGATAAATCGATCATGCCCGTGGCCTGGACAAGAACGTACCGGATTCCCGGTGGCAAAAAGGGAAAGGCCTTTGCAGCCACGATGGGTGCAGCAATAGATTTTTTAAATGAGGATTTGAGAAGGTTATTGGTAAATGCGAGTTTCTGGGCCGTCGGCCTGGAGAAAGAGACACCCGAAAAAGCGAATGTTGATTTTGTGAGCGGATATAAACCAACTATGTTCGGTCCGCAGCTGTTTAAGAAGGGCAGTGTCCCTGCTAAATACGATATGAAGTAAGATAATATGAAACAAAGTAAATGATGCTTTGCAGGCTGTTCCCGAGGTCGAAAACAATGAAATTATGAATAAGGAATTCAAGGCGAAGAATAAGGTTGGACTGAACCTGTTGCTATGGACCCAGTCCGTATCGGAGGAGATGAATCCTGTTGCCGACCGGCTGAAAGAAATCGGATATGATGGCGTAGAAGTATGCCTGGGAGAAGTGGAGGCAAAACCTTATGCGGATTATGGAAAATACCTGGAGAGTATCGATATGGAGGTCACTTCTGTATTTGTAGTCGGAGAAAATGAGGATCCGATCAATGAATCACAGGCCATCCGCGATAAAGCGCTTGAAAAAATAAAATGGGCCATTGACAGGTCCAACGACCTGGGTTCGAAAATAATTTGCGGCCCGATGCACTCCGCTTTTGCCCATTTCAGCAGAAAGCCGCCCTCCGAAGAACAATACAAACACAGCGCGGAAATATTGTATAAGGCGGGTGAATATGCTGCTCAATCCAATGTGATCCTTACAGTAGAAGCGCTCAACAGGTATGAGTGCTATTTATGTAATACAGTAGAGCAGTTGAATAAATTAGTAAAGCTTACAGGACATCCGAACGTCATGGCAATGTATGATACCTTTCATGAAAACATAGAAGAAAAAAACCCGTCGAGTATTGCCGGACTTAGCGGGTCATTGGCGCATGTTCATATCAGCGAAAATGACAGGGGAACGCCCGGGGATGGGCATATTGTATTCGATGAAGTGTTTGAACAGCTTGCAAAAATAAATTATCAGGGGTGGTTG
>PLXD01000303.1 GCA_003151295.1 Chitinophagaceae bacterium
AAAATGAAGGGATAGTACCTTTTATTTAATTTTTCAAGCCGACTTCCCGGTCGATCGCCGCTGCTAAGGTTGATAGATCGAAGTTGAATAAAAAGATGGGGATAGAAAAGAATTGAGGTCCGATTAACCACGGCTTAACATTGGTTAATAGACGATTACATCGAATTTTTGAGGGCGGTTGAGGATGATCCGGGATTTTTGGGGTTTACTTCAGGATCTTCATTCTTACCATTTCAATCCTGGTATCGCTGACATTCAGTATTTCAAATTCATAATCGCCGATTATAATACGGTCTTTCAGACGGGGAATGGTCTCGTGTTGATTGATAATAAATCCGGATAAGGTCTCCGATTCACTGTCCGGTAAATCGAGATCGTATTTCTTGTTGAGATAGTCAAGTTCCAGTCTCCCGGAGAAAATGAATTCATCATTCGAAAGTTTCTTCTCTTCGAACTCTTCTGTGTCATATTCGTCTTTGATCTCGCCGAAGATCTCTTCCAGCAGGTCTTCCAGGGTAACGATACCGGCTGTACCCCCGAATTCATCCACTACCCAGGCNNAATTTATTGATGAGGTCGATAGCGCTCATGCTTTCCGGTACGGCGGGTATGGGTAACAGAATGGCCTTGATGAAAGGTGGCCTCTTGAACAGGTCGAGCTCATGGATATAGCCTACAACATGGTCCAGGTTTCCGTCATAGACCACCAGCTTGCTTAATTTAGTGTCTACGAATTTCTTGCGGGCTTCTTCGATGGGCATATTCAGGTCGATGCCTTCTATCTCCTTGCGGGGTATGAGGCATTCCCGGACTTTTACTTTGGGAAGAATGAGCGCCGCTTCGAAAAGGCTTTTATTCAGGTCTTTGAAATCTTCATCCGATTCCCGGGTCTGTTGAAAGAAATGTTCCAGGTCGGACCTGGAGAAAACTTCTTTCCGGTCATCCATGCGCACATTAAAAACATATTTCAGGATCCATTCGGAGATGCCTACGAAGAAGTTGGCGATGGGATAGAACAGGCGGTTGAAGAAATCGGCGGTCCCTGCAAAAAAATTCAATAAACTGTCGCTTTTCGCCCGGAAGAGCGCTTTTGGAATGAATTCCCCGAAGACCAGAACGAACAAGGCTGCGACCGTCGTCTCGACTATAAGACGTAACGAATTGACACCTCCGCTGGGAACGTGAACTTTCGTGATCAGATAGTCCCAGGCAGGTTGGAAAGTTTCTCCCACCATCAGACCGAAGATGACCAGGAAAAGATTGAAGCCGATGAGGTTAGAGCCGATGAACTGTCCGGGATGTTCCATAAAACGGGAAAGGATGATCCCGCTGTTCAGGCCTTGTTTCTTTTTTAATTCAATAGCCAGTTTATTGGCGCTCACGAAAGCGATCTCAATTCCTGCAAAAAAAAAGATCATCAGCCAAGCTATTATTATTCCTACAAGGGTATTGGTATTGATCATACAATACGAATGTAGCCCGAAAAATCGGAAATTCTAAATCCGGGTTGCAGGGGAAATTTTGCAGTTTTGGAAATTTTTCACGGCCGGAGGGGCGGAATTCAGCGCTCTAAAAACTCTTTAATGATGGTATCGGCCTGCTTACATGCTTTTCCCAGTTCATCATTGACGATTATTTTGTCAAAATGGTGTTTAAAGGAGATCTCAAAATTCGCTTTGTTGACCCTTGCCTGCAGGGTTTCTGCCGTTTCCGTACCCCTGGTCCTGAGGCGGCGTTCCAGTTCCCCGAGGGATGGCGGTTCGATAAAAATAGAGAGGGTCATTCCGGGATATTGCTGCTTTACATGAATGGCGCCTTTTACATCGATATCCAATACGGGGATTTGCACATTATTCCAGATGCGTTCCAGTTCACTTTTAAGCGTACCGTAATACTTGCCTTCATAGACCATTTCCCACTCGGCAAACTCATTATCCCGGATCTTGTGCTGGAATTCCTCCAGGGAAAGGAAATAGTAATCCCTGCCATCCTGTTCATCGGCCCTTGGCTGACGGGTCGCGGCAGAAACGGAAAAAGCCAGTTGCCTGTATTTATCCAGCAGATAATGGGTGATGGAAGTTTTGCCGGCCCCGGAAGGGGCTGTGATGATAATGATTTTTCGATTCATATTCTCTTGATTTGCGCGCCCAGCCTGCGCAAACGTTCGTCAATGTATTGGTAGCCGCGGTCGATCTGCTCGATGTTCTGGATAATGCTCTTCCCTTCGGCGCTCAGCGCTGCTATCAACAGGGCTACGCCGGCCCGGATATCGGGACTGCTCATGGTGATGCCCCGTAATTTTTGTTCCCTGGCCATGCCGATAACGGCCGCGCGATGGGGATCGCAAAGAATGATCTGCGCGCCCATATCTATCAGCTTGTCTACAAAGAACAAGCGGCTTTCAAACATTTTCTGATGAATGAGTACCGATCCCCTGGCTTGCGTGGCAACTACCAGGACGATGCTCAGCAGGTCGGGGGTGAAACCCGGCCAGGGATGATCGGAGATCGTGAGCACGGAGCCGTCCAGGAAGGTCTGGATCTCATAGAGGTCCTGTTCGGGGATATGAATATCGTCTCCATGGAACTCCATTTGTATGCCCAGTTGCCTGAATTTATCGGGTATCATGCCGAGGTTTTGCAGGCTCACGTTTTTGATGGTGATCTCGCTTTGTGTCATGGCAGCCAGTCCGATAAAAGATCCTATTTCGATCATATCGGGCAGGAGCCTGTGTTCGGTTCCACCCAGATAGCTGACGCCTTCGATGGTCAGCAGGTTGCTGCCGATCCCGGCGATCTTTGCCCCCATCCGGTTCAGCATCTTGCATAATTGCTGTAGATAGGGTTCACAGGCTGCGTTATAGATGGTTGTAATGCCATCGGCCATGACTGCCGCCATTACGATGTTCGCCGTACCGGTTACGGAGGGCTCGTCGAGTAAAAGATCGGCGCCTTTTAATCCGGGGGCTTCCAGGTGGAACAAGCCTTCTTCGGCATTGTAGGTGAATAAAGCGCCGAGTTTTTCAAAACCGATAATGTGGGTGTCGAGGCGGCGTCTGCCGATCTTATCGCCACCGGGCTTGGGGATGAATGCTTTTTTGAATCTCCCCAGCATGGGACCGGCTATCATCACCGACCCTCTTAATTTTCCGCTCTTTTGCTGGTATTCTTCACTGCGCAGATAATCGATATTTACATTGTCGGCCTGGAAAATACAGGTATCGGGGGCCGGGCGCTCGACCTTCACGCCGATGTCACGCAAGACCTCGATCAGCCGGTTGACATCNNATCGTAACTTTTTCCGAGGTGAGTAAGATGGCGCTGATTATCTGTAATGCTTCGTTCTTAGCGCCCTGGGGAGTGATCTCACCGGTCAGCTTATGGCCACCGGTAACTTCAAATGAATGCACAGGAATGAATTTTATGAAGACCGGGGATTATCAGAATCTTTTCTTTTTGAATTTACCGCTGCGATCATTGTTGTTCCTGTCGTTCCTGTCATTGCGGTCATTCCTGTCATTGCGACTACCACCCCGTGGCTGAAATTTCTGATTATTGTTGCGTTTATTTCGGTAATCGCCGTATCCGCCACGTTCCCTTTCCCTATTCTCATTGGGCCGAAAGCTCTTAACATAAGGAGTATTGGTAAACTCCAGCTGACCGGCAGTGATCGTCGTCAGTTCGCTTTGGATCGCATCGTCATGTACCGTTTCCTTATGCCAGTTATTATAAGCGAGCTTCATGTAATAGGCGACGGCGTTGGCGAAGCCATTGCGCTTATCGGGGTTCTCTTCGCTGAGGGCTTTATTGATCACCAATTCTAGGTTCTTACCCAGGTGTAATAATTTGGGATACCGCTTGGGGTATTTCATAGGCTTGGGTCTGGTCCTTAGCGTCTCCCGGGTCGGGATAGGATAGGGAGAGCCGACCTCCAGTTTGAAATCGGAGATCAGAAAGAGATGATCCCAGAGCTTGTGTCTGAAATCTTCTACATTCTTTAAATGAGGATTCAGAAATCCCATNNGGCGACCGTATTCACGCATGATCAGGTGATTTCGCGTGGTATTATATTCCATGCTTTCCATTGAATACACTTTTTGACAAACCTACGGGAAAATGTTGAGAAAAAAGAAAAGGCCCCTTTGGAAAGGCCTTCACAGGTGAACGGTAGGTGGTTTTCATAGGCTGATCATTTCATAGACCAATCAAACTGATTTCGGTTAGTCAATTAATATCTTGGAGAGATAGCTCTTATTATGGGTAAGGTCCCTCGTTCGCAGGTAATAGAGGCCGGAGGCGGGGTGTCCGTTGATATTCAGGTTGATCTGGTTGGACCCATTCAGGAGCACGGATTTCTGCTGAATGACCTGGCCGACCGTATTGACCAGCTCCAGGAGGAATGTTCCCGTCTGGTTATCGGTAAACTGGAATACCAGGTTGTCTTTAACGGGGTTGGGGTAAGTATGATAGGCGGACTGGCCTCCGTCAATGCCATTGGCGCCATTGGTCATGTCTATCTGGAGGATCGCCGAAAAACTTATTTTCCCTGATGGATCGGTTCTTTGGAGGCGGAAATAGAGCTTGCCCACATTAGCCTGATTAATGTTGTATTGATATTGGTATTGAGCCGTAGTACCTGCTGTAGCAACATTGCTTTCTTTCTGTCCGATATTGGCGAACTGAATACCATCGGTGCTGACTTGTATTTCATAAAGGGTATTGTTTAAATCGTTATCGGCGGTCCATTGGATGTTTATATTATTTCCATTCGGCGCCGCCGTAAAGTTTGTTATTCCGGTAGCCAGTGGTATCGCCGGACACCAGTAATAGGTCAGCGAAAAATCTCCCCAGTAATTGGTGAGGATCTTCTGATTGAAATTCGTGCCGCCTTCATCTGTAGTCAGCCCGCCGCTGAAACCATAGGAAAAGTCGACCGTCCCTAAACCCAGGTAGGCGCCACTTCCGCCAAAGCTCCTTGATCCGCTAAGATTATTGAATACCATCGTCGGACCATAGGTGATGGTATCGTCGGGCTGGCCAAAGGCGCCCAGGGAGTCGGGCCCCAGGGTGGCATTATAATTCTTATTGACCGAGATAGAAGGGCCGGCTATGTTTGCCGTGAGATTCAAATTAAAGGTATACTCCAGCCTGCCGGTAGGACTATAAACCGGATTGGTTATGGGCAGAAGCGCTGTAGAAGACGCATAGTTGCGGACGCCAATCGTTGACTGTGCAGAAATATTGTAATTAAAAGTTATACAACTTAGATCTCCCAGGCTGGGATCCATCTGGTTGAATATCAGGTCGGCACTGGGTAAGTTGCTGGAAGCTAAAGTAAAATTGGACACGACAGGAGTTGCCGGAAGCCCGGTCCAGCAGACACATTGGGCAAAGCAAGCGTTGGTAGTGAGGACCGCCATGGAAATACATAACGAAATCATCAATGAGTACACAGGTTTCATAGGCACTGATTTTGGGTGAGCGGAACGGATTAACGGATTAAAACGGATTAATATTCAAAGGTATTCAGAAAGGACAAATAAGAGTAAGCATTTATACCCGAATTACGGGCATAGTAAAAACCACATTTTGGGATAAAAATGCAGGCAGAATCGGATCGATCCAGAAAACATGCATTTAGGGCACTTGTCGGAGGACTTATTTTTTTGTGGCTACCCGCATGGCTACCTTTGTGTTATGCGCATCCTGATAGATGGCGGCCCCTTGCAGGGGAATCGCCTAAACGCTGAAAAAAGGAAAATTATTTCTCATTGCCTGGAGATACTTACGAAAAAAAAGGGCGATACGGATTGGCTCTTGTTGGGCGATGGATCCCGGCCGCAGGATCAGCTGGCGGATTTACAGATGGAAAGAAGAGAGGTCAAAAACCTGATAGGGGGGGTCGTGGGACGAAAACTTTGGTACGGCCGGCGGATCCCTTCGATCATAAAGCAATCCCGGGCAGGACTTTTAATGACTTTTAACGGCGCCGGCGCTCCGCGGGCCGGTATTCCTCAGTGTAGCTGGATGCAGCAGGTTCCTTCTTCCGGCAAAGGCGCTGTTAGTCCGCGGGGAGCCCATCATCCGGGG
>PLXD01000199.1 GCA_003151295.1 Chitinophagaceae bacterium
TGGTAACTGGCACCGTCACTCCATCATTTTCAGAGAGCAGCTGGAAGCCCTTAAAGACCGATACATGGACCGTTTCGCCCTGCATCATATTCTGAGCCGCGAAAAAATGGATGCCCCCTTCAGCCGTGGAAGGATCGGTCCGGAAAAATGCCGGAAACTGTCCCGGAAGTTAATATCCCTCCCCTCAATGGATGAGATCTTCCTCTGCGGACCCGAAGAAATGATCTTCAATGTAAAAGACTGGCTTGAAAAACAAGGCATCAATTCGAAAAAGATCCATTTTGAATTATTCACCACGCCGGGATCTATCGGCAAGCCGGCCGAAAGGGGTTCGTTGCCCGGTTCTGAATCAAAGGCCAATGCAGGAAAGGTCAGCAAAATAACGATCCGGCTGGATGGCAACATTATCGATTTTGATCTTCCATACGAAGGGCAGCCGATCCTTGATGCCGCTTTGCTGGAAGGGGCGGACCTGCCCTATGCCTGTAAAGGAGGGGTGTGCTGCACCTGCCGTGCACGGCTAACCGAAGGGAAGGTCTTCATGGAATCGAACTACGCCCTCGAAGCCGATGAGCTGGCAGCCGGTTTTATTCTCTCCTGTCAGTCGCATCCACGAACTGAAAAAGTGGTGCTGGATTTTGACAGCAAATAGAATCCCGTAGGAAAATTAATTGATCAGCCTCAACGCACCTTCGGCGTAAGAAACCAGGAAGAGCTTTACGAGGATCGTTTGTAATATCCAACCGATTACGATCAATGCCAGGACAATGGCGATAAGATAGATCGGGACTTTATCGGCGGGGGTCTTTTTCAAAACCGGTATTCCCAAATAAAACAAATAAACCGAATAGATCATCCCTGCCAGAGAACCTAACCATCCGATAGAAGGAATAAGATTCAATAAGGATCCTATATAAAATGGCGTCGCCGCATAAACGACCAGTTGGATCGATCTATCCAGGTTTTTTTGCGAAGCGAAAGAAGGCGCCAGCGCATCCGTTACCAATGCATTGATATAGATCCCTGCGACCAGCTCGATCAAGAGGATGATTGCACTTAAAATCCCATAATGCATACCGAAAAAAGGGCCGGCCCATAATGCAAATCCCAGAAAAGTCGCCAGGGCAGCCGCAATGGCGAGGGGCAGCAGATAGGAAAAGATCAGGGGCATACCGCTTAGGGATTCCCCGCTGATGACCTCCCATTCTGTCTTAGGGGACAGAAGAAGGTTTTTTACCCGGTTAATGAGTCGCATAATCGTTGGTGTTTTAGTGGTACCTAAGATAAATAATAAGTAGGTATCCTTTAGAAACTTATTTTATATGTGTGCAAACAATGAGGAAATGAACTCATCCGGCACTAACAGTTGTTAGTATTTTGCCGGAATAAACGTATCTTTGAAACAATCATAATGCTTTGCACATGAGTGACTCTTTATCCATGCAGGAACCGGAAAAAAGCTTCCAGGATCGGATCGACCGGGAGATCCCGATAGAGCCCAAAGACTGGATGCCCAATGCCTACCGCCGGTCACTGATCCGACAGGTGCAACGTATGAAAGGGAACTCCTGCGCGAAGGGATCGGCACCGATCTTAGCTCCCTCAAACTGAAATGGGATGTAAAGATCCATGGAATACTGGACCGGGCTGGTTTATCCCCTTTTTCCGATGAAACCGGCTCCTTGTGGATGCATTCCGGCGGCAAAGAGGGGCAACATACAGAACATCTCGGGTATATTCTGACAGAGATGCAATTCCTGCAAAGAGCTTATCCGGGTTGCGAATGGTAGGGTCATGCGAATGATAGGTGCTAAAAGATCTTTTATGAATACTGATGGAACCAATGATACGAACTATATAAGAGACTCTTCCCCAGACGAGGAAAAAGCGATATGGGACCTGCTGGAGTCCGTCTGCGACCCCGAAGTCCCGGTACTGTCCGTTATCGATCTGGGCATTGTCAGAAAAATCGAGACAGGCCCCATTCCCGGCTCCGTCAGCGTGACCCTTACGCCGACCTATAGCGGCTGCCCCGCGATGGAAGTGATCAGCAGGGATATATACCGGGTTTTACAGCATGCGGGTCACAAGGATATACAGATCCGGACCGTACTCTCGCCAGCCTGGACCACGGACTGGATCTCCGATAAAGGGAAGGACAAACTAAAGGCCTTCGGCATCGCCCCTCCCCTGCCCGGACAGCAGGTTTGCCATACCCGGCTTTTCCATGAAGAAGAGGCGATACCCTGTCCGCGATGCAATTCTTACGATACACGGATGATAAGCCGTTTCGGTTCGACGCCCTGTAAAGCGCTTTACCAATGCAAGGCCTGCCAGGAACCCTTTGATTATTTTAAATGTCATTAATTCCGGCCACCATGATTTCTTTCGCCACAATCGATTCCCTTCACCATACACAAAACGGGACCTCCTCATGCCTTCCATACTATTTTCCATAGAGAACGATATTGCCGTCCTTACGCTGAACCGACCCGATAAGCTCAATTCCTTTAACCGGGAAATGGCCCTGTTGCTGCAGCACCATCTCGACGAATGTTCCGCTTCCCCTGCGGTAAGGGCGGTATATATTACGGGAGCGGGTAAGGGTTTCAGTGCGGGCCAGGACCTCTCCGAGGTTGCGGACCCCGAAGGACCCGGTATGATCAGCATCCTGCATGAACATTATAATCCCATCGTAACGAAGATCCGCAACCTCCCCAAACCTGTAGTAGCAGCCGTCAACGGGGTAGCCGCAGGGGCTGGCGCCAATATCGCTCTTTGCTGTGACGTGATCCTGGCCGCTTCTTCTTCCCAGTTCATCCAGGCATTTTCCAGGATCGGACTCATCCCGGATAGCGGGGGCACCTACCTGCTGCCAAGATTGATAGGTTGGCAGAAGGCCTCCGCCCTCATGATGCTGGGAGACAGGCTCAGTGCCGCCGAGGCAGAACGCCTGGGCCTGCTCTATAAGGTTTTTCCGGACGAGTCCTTCGGAGAGGAGTCCATGAAGATCGCAAGGACTCTCGCGAGGATGCCTACAAAAGGACTTGCTTATACCAAACGCGCCCTGAACGCATCTTTCACGAATTCCTTTGAACAACAATTACAGGAAGAAGATCGCCTGCAATATGCAGCCTCTCATACCCTCGACTTCAAGGAAGGAGTGGCGGCGTTCCTGGAAAAAAGACCCCCTATATTCAGGGGGGAATAAAACCAATCGATTGCCCATGGTTTACTCATTTAAGGGAGCTATTCCCGTTATCGATGAATCAACCTTTGTCCATCCCAGGTCACAGTCACCGGGCAGGTGATCATCGGCAGGAACGTATATATAGGTCCCGGGGCTGCCTGATAAACCCCGCAGGAAACGGATATGAATGCGATTAACGATTTTCTGTTCGTACCTTCGCCGCTCAATAACCGGTAAGTGGAGAAATCAAATTTTGTAGACCAGATCAGAATATTTTGCAAGAGCGGGCACGGCGGGGCCGGCAGCAAACATTTTATGCGTACCAAATTCAATGGCATGGCCGGCCCCGATGGTGGCGACGGAGGCCGCGGAGCGCATATCATTTTACGGGGTAATAAGAACCTTTGGACGCTCTTACACCTTCGATATTATAAGAATGTACTGGCCGAAGACGGCGAAGGCGGCAGCGGCAACAACTGCACCGGTCGTTTTGGAAAAGATATCATTATCGATGTTCCCCTGGGAACCATTGCCAGGGATGATGCGTCCGGTGAAAAAGAAGGCGAGATCCTCGAAGATGGACAGGAGATCATCTGGATCAAAGGCGGAAGGGGCGGTCTGGGTAATTCCCATTTCGCCACACCGACCAACCAGGCCCCCGAACATGCACAGCCCGGCGAAGCGGGAGCGGAAGGCTGGAAGGTCCTCGAATTAAAAGTATTGGCCGATGTGGGTTTGGTCGGCTTTCCGAACGCCGGCAAGTCTACCCTGCTCTCCGTGATAACAGCCGCTAAACCCAAGATTGCCGACTATGCATTTACCACGCTGACCCCTCAGCTGGGTATGGTCGAATACCGGGATGGCAAGTCCTTTTGCATCGCCGACCTTCCCGGAATCATTGAAGGCGCGGCAGAAGGCAAAGGACTGGGACACCGCTTTCTCCGTCATATCGAACGCAACCCTGTCCTGCTCTTTTTAATACCCGCCGATAGCAAGGACCACAAGGAAGAATTCAATATCCTTGTCAACGAACTTGAGAAATACAATCCCGAACTGCTGCACAAGCAATTCGTTATTGCCATCAGTAAAAGCGATATGCTGGATAAAGACTTACGGGAAGCTATAGCAGCGGAATTGCCCGCCCATATCCCCCATCTGTTCATTTCTTCTATCCTGCAAGAGGGATTGCAGGAATTAAAGGACCTCTTATGGAAGACGCTGAATTAAGAAGCGCCGGTCACTGACAAAAGATTTTAAACATAACAATTAATCAGATATGTCATAATTAACATTATTTTCATATTTGCGGTTGGCATTTCGCGGAAAAAGTTCATATCTTTGTATTTATAAGATATGGGAGGAACAAAAAGTAGTTCCTGATTCATCCTCTTCCCAATCCCTCATATTCTTACTTTCACGATTGCTTCCTGCCTGCCTGCGGGATTGCCCCATTACCAGGATTGCTCAAGTCATACAAAATTACTGCCTGCCCGATTGCTGCCTTCTTTGCGGTTGCCCTTGTCATATTCTATCCAGTCATTAAAAACCATTTATATGAAGCGGCAAATTATCTCTGTAACAAGTAAATTTCTATTAGGCATTGTGTTTTTTGCAGGAGTTATTGGAGCCCAGGCCCAGTCAAATGGCAACGAACCTTCCAAAAAAGAAAAGACCAACGTTGTCAAATACCTGGGTGAGCAGGATGCTATGGTACTGTTTAATGTATCCTTCAAGAATCCCGACGGCAAAAAATTCAGTGTAATTGTATTGGATCAGGACAAGGTACAACTCTTCCAACACGTGTATTCCGAAAAGAACTTCGAAAAGAATTTCAAGTTTCCCGGATCGGATAAAAGCAAGCTCACGTTCATCATCAGGAATTTCAAAGATGCCGATCTAGCACAGAGTTTTGCTATCAATATGAACACACGTTATGTCGATGACATCGCCATCAGGAAAGTCAATTAAAAAGAATAGTCACTTAAAACTATACAGGCCCACTCCCCATGAATCGAAAGCGCGGCTAAGCAAAGAATAGACATTGACTGTATAGACAATCACTAATAAATCAAAAAAAAATTATGAAAATGCAAACTATCAACGTAAACACTAAAAGATTTTTAAATATTTTCTTTGTATCGGCAGTTTTGTCAATCACCAGCCTGGCTACCCGCGCGAATAGCGTAGGTGATCGTACCGGCGACGATAACGGCGACAAGACCGCAGCCGTGAAATATATAGGATCCCTGGACGGACAGCGCATGTTTAATGTATTGTATACGAATAACAGCGGAGCCCGCTTTTCCGTCAAGGTACAGGACGGGGAAGGCAACCTGATCTTCAAAGGTTCTTTTACCGATAAGAAATTCGACAAAAAATTCAAACTGGAAGGGACCGATACAGATAAACTCGTATTTACCATCACGAATTCCTCCGATAATTCCACCCAGGCATTCGAAGTGAACGCCAGCACCCGCTTAGTGGAATACATCGAAGTAAAAGAATTGGATAAGAATTGAACTGAAATTTCGGGGTAGTATGTTAATTTTTGCAGTAGGTTTGCTACTGCAAAAATTAACATTATGAAACCGAGCACTCTTAATTTAATCCCGCTGGGAAATGAGCAGCGAGGTTCCATCCGGCAATTGAAAAGTAATTGTGTTCGGATAAAACCGAGATTGCTCAGACCCGGATTGCTTTCCAAACAAATCCTGCTCACTCTTTTTCTATCAGTAACTATATTCCGCGGCTTTGCCGACGAAGGCATGTGGCTGCCAATCCTCCTGGGAGAGCAGGTCTATGCCGATATGGTGAAAAAAGGGCTGAAGCTCACAAAAGAACAGCTCTACAGTATCAACAAGGCCTCCATCAAAGATGCGGTCATCATCTTCGGCGGAGGATGCACCGGAGAGATCGTGAGCAATGAGGGCCTCATTTTCACGAACCACCACTGCGGCTATGCTGCCATCACTTCCGCCAGTTCCATTGAGCATAATTACCTGCACGACGGTTTTTATGCACATAGTAAATCCGAAGAAATTCCAGCCCAGGGTCTTCATGCCGATTTCCTGCTGAAGATCGAAGATGTTACCAAAGAGATCGAAGACTCCGCGAAAGGGATCGGCGACGCGGACAGGGCTGCCAAAGTACAATCCGCTATGTCGGTTATCAATAAACGCTATTCCGACGAATCCAAAAGCATTATCGGAAAGGTCAGCGCCATGTTCAAAGGCAACCAATTCCTCGTCTTCGTCTACCAGGTATATAATGATATCCGGCTTGTCGGTGTGCCTCCCGAAAGCGTAGGCAAGTTCGGCGGCGATACAGACAACTGGCAATGGCCCAGGCATACCGGCGATTTTTCCATTTTCCGCGTCTATATGAGCAAAGACGGCAATCCCTCCAATTATTCCCCGGCGGACATTCCCCTGAAGCCGAAATATTTTTTACCCGTTTCCCTGAAAGGCCTTAAAGACGGCGACTATACGATGATCTACGGCTATCCCGGCTCGACAAACCGTTATGAGACCTCCTACGGGATAAAACAAAAAATAGACGTCGACAATCCCACCCTGGTAAAGCTCAGGGATATCCGCCTTAAATACATGTTTGAAGAGATGAAGAAAGATCCGGCTACAAAGCTGCAATTGGCTTCGAGCTATGCTGGTATCGCCAATTATTGGAAGTTCTACGATGGCGAATCCAAACAACTGGTGAAATACGGGATCTACGATCAGAAAAAGACGCTGGAAGAGGCTTTCCAAAAATGGGCGGAGGGAAAACCCGAGTATGAGAACCTGTTTACCGATTGGTCTAAAACCTATGATGCCTGGCGTCCTTATTCCAAACAACGGGTATACTTGTTGGAAGGCGTCTTAGGAAGTCATCTCATCGCATTTGCCTCCACCCTGCAGCAGGTAGAAAATGCCCTTGTGAAGCAGGGCGGCGGGGATATCAAAAAAGCGATTGCCGCTGCCACCGAAGCCCGCAGGAACTTCCTGAAAGAAGAGAATAAGGTCTCCGATCAGCACATCCTGGCACGTACTACGTCGATGTATTACAACGATGTAGACAAGAATCAGTTCCCGATCGGTTTCTTTGAAAGCATAAAAGGAAGCTTCGGCGACCTTAAAGACCCGGGCACCTATGAAAAATATGCCGCCGCCGTATTCAATAACACCCTGATCTTCGATGACATGAAATGGAATGCCTTTGTGGCCAACCCCGATGCTACGGTCCTGCAGGAGGATCCGGCGTATAAGCACGCCAGCGCATTCATAAAGAACTGGGAAGGCAAATATTTCCCTTATTACCAGCAATTCACGGCTAAGAACAATGAATTGGGAAGGCTGTATCTAAAAGGCATCATGCAGATGGATCCTAAAAAAGTACGCTACCCCGATGCCACTTTCACCATGCGGGTATCCTATGGCAATGTCAAATCCTATAGCCCCCGTGATGCCGTCCGTTATGATTATGTCTGTACCATGAAAGGCGTATTGNNCAATATCCCGGGCGATTATGAATTCGATCTGCCTCCGCGATTGGTGGAGCTGGCAAAGAATAAGGATTTCGGCCAATATATTGACAAGCAGCGTAACGACATGGTCGTAACCTTTATTACCACCAATGATATAACCGGCGGCAATTCAGGCTCCCCGGTCATAAATGGCGAAGGGGAACTGATCGGCCTGGCTTTCGACGGCAATTATGAGGCGCTGAGTCATAAGATCGCTTTCGATGCGGTATACAACCGTACCATTTGTGTAGATATCCGATATGTTCTCTGGTGCATCGATAAACTGGGCGGAGCGCCGAATATCATCAGTGAGCTGAAGCTGGTTAAGCAAGCAGAAAAATAGGCCCGGGGCCGGTCATGGCGAAGTGTGAAATAAACGCCATAAGGGATCCCGCCTATCCTTAGGACAGACGGGATCTTCGTTTTTATATAACAGCCGCCCAAGAATTAATTCGCGCTTACTTTTAGCTTCCCGGTGCCGGTAGCAGGAATCGCGAATAGTTTTGACACATTCGCATAACTCATGGCCTTCAATTGCTGTACTGTATAGCCATTGATGGTCTGGGTACCCATGCTGCTGGTCGCAATCCCCCCGGGGATGACTACATACCGGAAATTAGTGCCGGTAAAGTTGGCGCCAATTACGTCCAAATAGATAGATCCCAAACTAGGAATTACCGCCATATAGTTTGCTGCATCAAAAATCTCGGTCCCGTATGTTGGATCTATATATTGAAGATAGGTCAGTATGACCCCCTGATCCAGGATACTCTGTGTGATAGCAGAAGCAGCGATTGTCTGGACATACTCCGTATCGGCCGCGTTAGTCGCTGACATGGCCAGGGGAGCCCAGGCAGAATACTGAACGCTATCGGTTCCCGACGCACCGGCGGCGCCGGTTGCTCCTGTTGCGCCGGTCGCGCCCGTGGCCCCACTGGAGCCTTTTTGACAACTTGTCGTGGTCATCAGACCCATTACTATGACTGCAAAGGATACAAAAGAAAACACTTTAAGATTTTTCACAATTTTAAATTTTTTAGGTTAAACATTATTTATTCTACTTTCCAAAAATATCAGTTAAAAACAGTACGCAGTTTTCTTAATGAAAGTCTAAGCAAAATCGGTTAATTTTAAAAAAATATCGGTTAATCCATCTTCAACAGCCTAAAGATAAGAATGAACCCTCATTTTTCCGGACTATTATCTTTCCAATGCCAAAGGAGAAGGCAGGCATAAGTACGGTAAGGGCTCCATTTTTGAGAGATCCGGACGAGGTCTTCTTTTAGTTTTATTTTGTCGGAATGATCCAGTTTATATAGCTTGATCATGGCATTCCGGATCCCCAGGTCATCCAGGGCAAATACGTCTTCCCTGCCGAGGGTGAACATCAGGAGCATTTCGGCCGTCCATCTTCCCACTCCCTTTATCAGGGTAAGATGAGCGATCACCTCCTCATTGCTCATCTTATTCAACTGTTTATGATCGAGGCCCTGGTCCAAAGCAAATCTTGCCACATTCAATACGTAATTGGCCTTTGCGCCGGATAACCCGATGGCCCGCAGTTGATCATGGGGGGTTGCCAGCACTTTTTCGGGGGTAGGCGACTTTCCGCCATAGAGATCCAGGAAACGTTTATGAATGGTCTCGGCAACCCGCGTGGAAAGCTGCTGGCTCATGATGGAACCGTAGAGATGCGGGTAGATATCTTTCCGTTTGCGGAGTCTGAACAGTTCTTGCTGGTCGATCAGCTTCTTTAGTTTTTTGTTTTTTCCGAGGTGGGCAATATAGTCCATGCCTGAAAGGATTTAATGAAGAGACCCAAAGATATTATTTAAAAGCCGCTATTCAAATGAATAGCTGACCCCTCCGTCCTTATCATCCTTGAGCAGGATACCCAATTGCAGCAACTGATTGCGGATCTTATCCGATGTGGAATAGTCTTTTTTTGTCTTTGCATCTTTTCGGATCTCTATCAGTAATTCCAGCACACCATTCAGCTTGCTGTCATCGGCCATAGACTCCCCTTTCAGCCCCAGTATATTTTCGAGGTAGTCCCTGAATTGCTGTTTTACATAGGCAAAGCAATCTGCCGAGAGCGTGAATTTCGACAGGACCCCCATCTTCAGGGAGTTTATATGATTCACCAGGGAGAACATATTAGCCAGGACCTTAGCCGTATTGAAATCGTCGTTCATAAACTCATCAAACTCCTTGCAGTACTTAAAGAACTGGTTTTCCAGCTCTTCATTCCTCTCCTTTGCAGGATCGAAATTGAGCTTTTCCAGTTCCTGGTAGGCCTCCCACAGTCTCTTTAACCCTTTCTCCGCCGCCTGCAGGGCTTCATTGCTGAAATCCAATGTGCTGCGGTAATGCGTTTGCAGGATAAAGAACCGGATGGTCATGGGGGAATAGGCCTGCTTTAGCAGCGGATTTTTGCCGCTGAACATTTCCGTAAGCCGGATCTGGTTGCCATAACTCTTCCCCATCTTCTTTCCGTTCAGGGTGATCATATTGTTATGCAACCAGTAACGGGCGGGCATTTCATGGTTGCATATCGTGCTTTGTGCTATTTCGCTTTCGTGATGGGGGAATTGGAGGTCCATACCGCCGCCATGGATATCGAATTGCCTGCCCAGGTATTTGGTGCTCATGGCGGAGCACTCGATATGCCAGCCCGGAAATCCTTCCCCCCAGGGGCTTATCCAACGCATGATGTGTTCCGGAGGCGCCGATTTCCATAAGGCAAAGTCCTGGCGGTTGCGTTTTTCACCCTGGTTCTCAAGATCCCTGGTCGTCTCAAGCAGGTCATCCAGTATCCTGCCGCTCAGTTTCCCATAGGGGTATTTCGCCGCATATTTCTTTACGTCAAAATAGACGGAACCGTTCACCACATAGCCATATCCTTCGCGGATGATCTCTTCGATCATGGTGATCTGTTCGACAATATGCCCGGTCGCGGTAGGCTCAATGCTGGGATCCAGGTTATTCAGCTGCCGCATGGCCCAGTGGAACAAATTGGTATATTTTTGTACGAGCTCCATGGGCTCCAGTCTTTCCAGGATCGCCTTCCGGGTGATCTTATCCTCCGCTTCCCGGCCTTCCTCTTCGAAATGACCTGCGTCCGTAATATTCCGCACATAGCGGACCTCATAGCCCAGGTGCAGAAGGTAGCGATAAATGAAATCGAAGGTTATAAAACCGCGGGCGTGGCCCAGGTGACTCTCTCCGCTCACCGTAGGCCCGCAGACATATAGGCCTACATGACCCGGCGTCATCGGCGTAAAAGTCTCCTTTTGCCGTGTATACGAATTATGAACTTTCAGCGAACTTATACTGGCCATTATATACTATTCACTTTTAAATGGTTAAGCACCTGTGGGAGCAGCATTTACTCCAAATCAGCGCAAAAATAGATGATCCCGCCTGAAACGGACAAGAACCGGGGGACAATATCTGAAAGATAGATGCAAAAGCAGGTTTAAGGCAATTGAAGATCGGCAACCACGGGATGATGATCGGAATAAGGCAGGGAGAATTTCCTGCATTGCAGCACCTTAAAAAAGGGGTCGGCCAGGATATAATCGATCCTCAGGGTTGGCGAAAGATGGGCAAAGGTCCGGCCAATGCCAAATCCTTTTTGAATAAAAGCGTCCTGGCGGTCCCCGCGGATATGGGAATAAACATAGGAATTGGGCACATCGTTAAAATCCCCGCAAATAATGGCAGGGAATGGACTCCTGTCCAATTGCGCCCTGACGGTATCGGCCTGCCCGCTCCGAAGACCATAAGCACGCCTGAGTTTTTTGACGATAGACCGGGAGGCCTCCAGGAGGCTGTCATCGACATTTATGATAATATCCAAGTTATGGTAATCCTTGCTGTGGAAGAGGACCGACTGCAGGTGAGTGGTGAATACGCGAAGGGTCTGATCTCCTACCTTTATATCCGCAGCGATCAGGCTTACAGCGGCCTTAAGTGTATCCAGGGTATTATACCGGGTGAGCAGGGTTTGGAGTATGGGGTACTTTGAAAAAAGGATCACTCCTGTCTCTAACATCCCGTCAAAGCGTTTGTAGTCGTGTGAAAAAAAATAATAGGGATAATGCAGGCGGTCGCGGATATAGGAGATATTCGCAGCGTATTCTTTGGGATTATGGGACTCGAAGAATTCCTGGAAGCACATTATATCCGCCTGCTGCAGTGCCAGGAACTCCATCATTTTAGCCCTATGGGCTCCGCCCCCTTCTTTTTTGGGTATGAATTTNNTTCATCCCAGCGACGTACGTTCCAGGTCAATATCCGCAGCGCATTGGCCGGTTTTTCAGTCGTAAAACGCACCCCGGCGTTGAATGCCAGAAAACTGTGTATATTTTTCCATCCAAGGACAAGGGCTCCCAGGGAAAACAGGGCCCAACGGCGCCCGGGAAAGAACAGCCAGCCTATGAAAAAGGCAAGGACCAACAGCAGCAAGAGCGGGAAGATCAATCCGAGCAGGGAGACCGGCCACCACTTACCCGGATGCAGGAAACCATTCGCGCAAGCCATCAAAAACAGGACGACCACGATGATGTTGGAAATGAGCAAGAACCGCCTGGTGAATTTTTTTAGCGTCGCCATGAATGACCCCTAAGTTACAAATCTTCTTCGTCAGCAGCTCTTTTCAGGATCTCTTTTTCCTCGTCGGTGAGGAAGCGATAGCCCTGCTGGTTGATCTTGTCCAGGATCTCATCGATCCGTTGCTGGGTGATATTCGGTATCTTCCTGAAGGGCTGAGTGCCCGAAACCTTGTAGTAGAATTCGTCTTTGGGAGACCGTCTCCTTTTTATACGGTTGGGATTGAAGAGGTCGTTACACCAATCGAAAAAATGATTCATCCAGGTACTCCCGTCATATCCGCGGCGAAGTAGGAAAACGAAAAAATATCCAAGGCCGGCGCCGGCAAGGTTAGCAATGTAGGCACCGTAATCACCGGAGGTAATACCGGAAAAATTGATCAGCACATAGATGAGGGTCAGTATCCACAGGGAGATGCCCCCGTTGATCATCGGAAAGATCCTGTAATCCGGCGCTACGAAGGTTGTAGTGACGGCAACTGCAATCACAGCAGGGTTGGCGCCGGCCAGGAATGGGTTCGTGGCCAGACCATGCAGGCCCGGGAAAATCGTGTACGCCA
>PLXD01000028.1 GCA_003151295.1 Chitinophagaceae bacterium
GGTTTAAGAACCGGGTATGGTTCCTGAAGCCTGTCGATGCACACCGCAACTGCTCGCATCCCAAATGCAACGGCAAAGTCACCCTCTGGTACCGGGGTGAGGAAGTGTTCCGCGTAACGGCCCGTAAAGACCAATGGGGCGAAGTCACGGACTGGATCTGTAACGAATGCCGCTTCGAAAAAAAGAAAACGGCCGATTGGGAGATCGAAGGACCTACGAAGATCAACCGTCATTCCGTGATCGCACAGGGGCATTATGTCGGCGTGCACAAGCCGAAGGAAGTGCTGTATGAGGTGATGGGAGGCCATGCGCCTAAGCTATTGATGGATATTCATAGCGTAAGCGAAGTGAATAATCCCGCCATCGACCTCTCGGAGATCAACGGGCCCGCTCATTCCACGGATTTCGAGAGATAAGACAAGGGCGGACGAAAAAATTGTATTAGCAGGTCGGCGACACTTATAAAGCAGACGACATAAATTACGNNATGCATTCATTGTTACTAACCATTGACTGGGTTTTAGTGATCGAAAAAGCGGTGTTGATTTCCGTTATCATCGGGGTATCCTTGCTGATCGCCATGTATGAGACCTATGCGGAACGGAAAGTGGCTGCTTTCATGCAGGATAGAAGGGGCCCTAGCAGGGCCGGACCGGGTGGCATCTTTCAGCCCCTGGCCGACGGTCTCAAGCTCTTTATGAAAGAAGAGATCATCCCTACGTCCTCCAACCGGATGCTCTTCGTGCTGGGACCGGGACTGGCCATGCTGACCGCTATGATGACGAGCGCCGTCGTACCCTGGAGCAGTCATTTCAACCTTTTCGGCCGTGAGGTTTCCATGCAGATCGCCGACATCAACATCGGCATCCTCTATATCTTCGGGGTGGTGAGCATGGGCGTCTATGGGGTCATGATCGGTGGCTGGGCTTCCAACAACAAGTTCTCCCTGATGGCCGCCATCCGCGGCGCCTCGCAGATCATCTCCTACGAACTGGCCATGGGCCTTGCGATCATCGCCCTGCTGATGATCACCGGCAGCCTCAGCCTGAAGACGATCGTCGAGCAGCAGCAGGCCGGCCATTATTATGTATTACTACAACCCCTGGGTTTTCTCATTTTCCTGGTCTGCGCCTTTGCCGAATGTAACCGCACCCCTTTCGACCTGTCGGAAGCGGACAGCGAGCTGAACATGGGTTTTCACCAGGAGTATTCGTCTATGAAACTGGGCTTTTATCTTTTTGCGGAATATATCAACGTGTTTATAAGCAGTGCGGTCATGTCCACCCTGTATTTCGGCGGCTATGATATCCCTTTCGTCAATGACGCGGCCCTGGGACAACATATCGGGCAAAACCCGCTGGCCGCATTGCAGGCGTTCTGCCTGTTCCTCAAAGTAGTGTGTTTTATATTCTTTTTTATGTGGGTACGGTGGACGGTTCCCCGCTTCCGCTACGATCAGCTCATGAACCTGGGCTGGAAGGTGCTAATCCCGCTGGCAATGGCCAATATGCTGGCAACGGGATTCTTTTTGTTGCTGAAGGAGAATCATTGGCATTTTTAGAATTAATTGGCAGGTTGCCATGATAAAAATATTTTTGCGAACTCTTTAAATCCGCCGCGGGCGGAGAAAAGCTATCAATATGCAAGCATTAACAAACAGGATGAAAGTAGTGGAGCGCAAACCGATGACGCTTTGGGAAAAGACTTACCTGCCAGGGATCGCCAAGGGCATGCTCATTACTTTCGGGCATATGTTCAAGAAGAAGCCGACGATCAACTACCCGGAAAAGACCCGTCCTTTCAGTGCGGTATTCCGTGGATTGCATGTATTGAACCGCGATGAGCAGGGCCGGGAGCGTTGTACAGCCTGTGGGCTCTGCGCGGTAGCCTGCCCATCCGAAGCCATCACCATGGAAGCGGCGGAACGCCTTCCGGGTGAGGAGAATCTCTACCGGGAAGAAAAATATGCGGCCAAATATGAGATCAATATGCTACGTTGCATATTCTGCGGACTCTGTGAGGAAGCCTGCCCGAAGGATGCCATCTATTTATCCGAGACCTTTACCCCTTCCAACTTTACCCGCAAGGGATTCATTTATGGGAAGGAAGAACTGCTGATCCCTGATCCGGTGAAAGAACCGGAAGCGTATGCAAAGGCGAGAGGCGAAGAGGCTGCGAGAACGAGCAGCGTGGAGAGCAGGTAAAGCAGAGAATAAATAAATATTACAAGTCCTTAATAATGGGTATAACACAAATTCTGTTCTGGTTTCTTAGCGTGCTGGCGCTGTTCAGTGCGATCATGGTCGTGGTCAGCAAAAGCCCTATTCCAAGCGTGCTCTGGCTGATCTTCGTTTTCTTCGCTATAACTGTTCAGTATATCCTGCTGAATGCGCAGTTCCTCGCCATCGTCAACCTGATCGTATATGCCGGGGCCATCATGGTGCTGTTCCTGTTCATCGTCATGATGCTGGAAATCAAGCCAGATGGGAGACCCCTGGGGCCGTTGCTGCGGCAATGGTTGCCGGCCCTGCTCCTCTGCGGCGTCTGCCTCATCGTCATGACCGTGTTCCTGCTCCTGGCGGCGGGGGGGGCCGGGCCTTTACCCCTGGTCACGGCGTCGCCCCTGGCCTTTGGCCGGTTTCTTATCCAGAAATACTGGTTAGGAGTGGAAATTGCGTCTTTTCTCCTGTTCGTGGCCCTGGTGGGAGCGCTCTACCTGGGCCGGGGCAACGGGACCACGGGGGGTTAAGCATGGCTACCATCGTACCTTACAGCCACGTGCTCATCCTGGCGGCGATCCTCTTCCTGCTGGGGGCCGGGTGCGCCGTGGCCCGGCGCAATCTCATCATGATCCTCATCGGGGTGGAGGTCATGCTGAGCGCTGCGGGCCTGGTGTTCATCGGGGCTGCCATGCGCTGGCAGCAACTTGACGGGCAGGCCTTCGTCATCTTCATCATGGCGGTCGCGGCCTCGGAAGTGGGCGTGGGTCTGGCCTTGATCGTCTATTCCCAGCGCCGCACCGGTTCGCTCAATGCCGACGACTACGATCTTATGAAGGGCTAACGTGGAAACTGTGCTCCTGCTCTTACTGCTGTTGCCATTGAGCGGCAGCATCATCAATGCCACCGTGGGCCGGCTGCTGCCCCGGCGGGTCTCCGAGATGATCGCCTGCGCCGGGGTCCTGGGGGCCCTGATCATGGCCAGTATCGCCCTGGCTCTGGCCGGGAAACAGGTTTATGACCTCACCTTCTTCCCCTGGATCCAAGTCGGCGATTTTTCCGCCGCCATGAACGTCCATTATGATCCTCTGGCCGCCATGATGGTCCTGATGGTCACCTTTGTCTCCAGCATCATCCAGGTTTATTCCGTGGCGTTTATGCGCCATGACTCAGATTATGTCCGGTATTTCAGCTATCTGAACCTCTTTGTCTTTGCCATGCTGGTGATCACCGTGGCCGACAACCTGATCTTTGTCTACCTGGGGTGGGAAGGGGTGGGGTTCTGCTCCTACGCCCTCATCGGCTTCTGGTACACCAAAGAGGCCAATGCCGATGCCGGCCGCAAGGCCTTCGTCGTGACGCGCATCGGCGACATTGCCTTCGGGGTGGCTCTGGGCTTATTTTTCGTCCTTTTTCACAGTTTTTCC
>PLXD01000222.1 GCA_003151295.1 Chitinophagaceae bacterium
AGCCTATGTATTGGGGAACCTGCACTACTTATTAAAGAAATACCCGGCACGGGTCGGCACGGGGATCACCCTATATATGGAATCGACGGTTCCTCTAAACCGGGGCGTGAGCTCTTCGGCGGCAATTGAAGTGGCTGTGATGAAAGCTGCAGCTGCGGCTTATGGCATCACGCTGCAAGGGGTGGAACTGGCCCTGGCCTGTCAATGGGTGGAGAATACCATTGCCGGATCGGCCTGTGGGATCATGGACCAGATCGCAGTCGTGACGGGTAAGGAAGGCTATATCATGCCCCTGGTCTGTCAGCCCTGCAACCCGGAGCCGCTGATCAAACTTCCTGGAGAGCTGGATATATGGGGAATCGACTCCGGCGTCAGCCACCAGGTCGCCGGCATCGAATATGAAGCCGCAAGGGCTGCCGCCTTTATGGGGTATAAAATGATCTGTGACCGGGAGAAGATCCCGGTAAGGCTTACCAATCAGGCAGAGATCCCGCGGTATTCCGATCCGCTGTGGAATGGCTACCTGGCTAATCTATCCCGTTCCCGGTTCTATGAGCAATATGAGCGCTTTTTACCGGAAAAAATGAGCAGCACGGAATACCTAGTAAAACATGGATTGCATACGGATCCGTTCACACCTTTAAAGCAGGGGGTGGAATATAATGTCAGGGCGAATACCCGCTATGCAGTCGAAGAGAATCATAGGGTTCAATTGTTCTCGGAACTTTCGCGGGGTGCGTCCGCCGCTCCTTCCCAAAGGGCATTTATATTGATGGGCGAGCTCATGTACCAGTCGCACTATGCTTATACGGAATGCGGGCTGGGGGCTCAGGCCACCGATACCCTGGTAGATCTTTGCCGCAGGCAGGGAGTGGCTAATGGAATCTACGGGGCGAAGATCACCGGTGGAGGAGCTGGTGGGACGGTTGCCATTTTAGCCGATAGAAAAGGAGGAGAGACCATCCGGCAAATTTTCAACGCTTATGCCGGCACACAAATGGGGAATCCTTACCTGTTCGAGGGAAGCTCCGACGGCGCCGACAGCTATGGCATCCGGATCATCTGATCCGGTGGCTGGCTACCCCGCGATCTTCAATGCTTCTTTAAAGTCTTTGCGGAATAATACCTATCGACATAATTGGCAAGCCCTAACAAGGGTTTTAAGCTATCGCGCTCTTCTTTAAATGCCGGCATATCATGAAAATCATAGCTGCGGACCTTCATGACGCAGTCGTATTCGCCCAGGATATTGTCTATGAGTAACAGGCCTGCATAGCCTATGTCCTCGTAATTATTCGCCGTCACATCAGTGGTATATACAACAATATCCAGGCTGTCGTCTTCGATGAAGGGATAAAATTTCATTTTGTTGGGATCCAGCTCAAAGCTGTCTGTTTTCAGGATCATGGTCCTGAGCTTGCTCAGGGACGCCCGCTGCCGGAAAGCGATGATCTTCCATCCGTCTATATGGGGCGCCTTTCGCACAAGGGTTTGAACAATGGGGAACAGATCTTTGTTGCCATCCGCGGAAACCGTCATATTGATCACGCCGTTTTTCGGAGGTTCAAGTTCAATGACGAGCCCCGGGCGTACTTTTCTGATCTCTACCAGGACCTCCTGCAGGTATTTGTCGGGATTCGATTGGAAATGACGCAACCTACTTTCGTTTTGCCGGAACCAGCTCCAGAATTTATCGGCGGGATCTTCCTTGCCTGGCGAAATGGGTAATGCAAAGGGGGAGTAATGGCTCATCATCGCCAACATCATAAAGGAAACCGTAAAGGATTTTAGCATTCCTGCGATTTTGGGCTAATATAATCTATAAATCTTATTTTTACCCGGTTAAACAGTGCATTCAACAAGCGATTAACAGTGCATTCAACGCTCTATTATGAAGGAAGCCAGGACGGAAGGGAAAATCAGTTTCGTACAACACGAAAAAGAATATGTGACCATTGAATATATGGTCAATGGCCGGAAAAAAACGATCAATGGCAAAGTCGATGAAGCTACCCAGCTACAGTTAAAAGAGGAAAAACTGATCAAAAAGGTTCACCGGTTTCATGAAGGGGATGAAGTGGAGTTTACGATCGCCCGATCCGCAAGGGGGGATAAAAACATAGCGGATCGGATCGTCTACCGGTTCAACAACCCGCTGAGCAATCTCATTAACCGGGCGGAGGTGGACAATCAATTTGTCGGCTATTTGAAATTGGTCGATAAGACCTATTTCGTCAAAGAGACAGGGACCTATCTTTTTTTCCCCCTGATCGTATCTCCCTGGGAGGTGGTTCCGGCAGAGAACCAGTTAAACGAACCCGTTTTTTTCAGGCTGGAAAATACGGGCAACCCGGAGAAACTGGCGGCAACGCTTCTGAAACCGCGATATATCCCCGAATTTATGACGGCGAAGAGATACCATGCGAATAAGACCGTCATCGAAGCGAGAGTCGCCAAAGTTACGCCGCATAGCATACACGTAAATGTGATCGGCGATAAAATAATGGGGAAAATTTCCCTCGAAAAGGCGGACGGCAATCATTCGGAAATACATTCGCTGAAGGCCTCCGATAGTATTAAAGTTGTCATCACTCACCTCAGCAACACGAGGATCGTCATTTCGCCGGTCTGACCATTCTCCATGCCCGTTTTTGGCAGGCAAATTGAGTTACCTTAAAAAATATTCCCGGATATAATCGGCAGTATATAAACATGTTGAAAAACGGAAAATGGGTGCTGGTCACCCTGATGATGGGTACTTCTATGGCGGCTATCGATAGCAGCATCGTCAATGTATCCCTGCCGGTTATACGCAATCAGTTTAAAGCGGGTATCAGTCATGTAGAGTGGGTGATCACGGCTTATATGGTTTCGTTCTCTTTGTTCATACCGTTGATCAATTGGATGAAAAGCAGGATCGGGTATTATAATCTGTTCCTTTTCAGCGTCTCGGTCTTTACGATCGGGTCCTTGCTCTGCAGCCTGTCGGCTAGTCTCCCCATGCTGGTAATTGCCCGGATAATACAGGCCAGTGGAGGTGGTGCGATCTCCCCGACTTCGCTGGCGATCCTGAGTGAAAGTTTTCCTGCCGAAAAGCGGGGCAGCGCCATCGGCTGGTGGGGTATCGGAAATGTTATGGGGCCGGCGCTCGGGCCTACTCTCGGAGGAGTACTCACGCATTATTTCGGATGGGAATCCGTTTTTTATGTGAATATTCCCATCGGCATCGCCACGATCCTGCTCAGTCTCCGTTACCTGGGTTTCCTGCGGTCGCAGCCCCGGAATAAAATGAGATTCGATACGAGGGGATTTGCCTGTTTTGCCGTCTTTATTGTGACGATGCAGTATACGGTATCCCTTATATCTAAGAAGCAGGCTTTATCCTGGCAGTTGCTGTCCGTATTGGCAGTCACCGTCACCACCCTGTATCTTTTCATCCGTTCCTCACGCAAGGGACAGCCCTTACTGGATCTGACCGTGTTCAAATCCGCCAATTTCATCAATTCATCCGTGATCATCTTCATCCGTTCGGTGGCCTTATTCGGAGGCATGTTCTTCCTCCCTTTTTTATTGCAGGGATTGCTGGGATATACCGAGATCCAGTCTGGTCTGCTCATGCTGCCCAATGCATTGATGATGCTTGTTGCGAGGCCCTATGCGGGGAAGAAGGCCGATCAGGGATATATCCGAAGTGTTTCTTTGATCGGTATCTTATTGGTGTCCATCTCTATGTTCCTGTTTTCCAGGATCAATGTAGGCACTTCTATCGCGCTCATCATCTTGCCCATGCTGATACGGGGACTGGGTATGAGTCTGCTGGTGGCCCCTGTTTCCACCTCCCTGCTGAATGCAGTCAGTTTGTCGCAAACGGCAACGGCCACTTCCATGAACAGCCTGCTGCAGCAATTAGGGGGCTCTATAGGTATTGCTATATTTGGGGTGCTTAATACTTATATTAACAATCATTATCTGGCTAAACATTATACACCCTCTTTTGCGGAACATTATGCCTTGCAGGATGGATTTTTAATTTCGGCGTTTGTGATCGCGTTGGCATTCATACCTGCAATCAAGCTGCCTCAAAAACATTTTGTGCGCGAGTCGGATAAGATGCCCGAGGCGAAGGCTATTCATTAGATTTTATAAAGAGCAATTTTCATGGTAATTAACCAATTCGACCATCATCCGCGGGATCTCGAATCCGGTATAGTTGCGTTCAGCTTCATCGAGTATTTCCGCTATTTCCTCCGGATGGTCGAGGGTGACCAGTCTGCCTATGAATTCCCGGCTACCGGGTAATACTTTAAGGTACTTGCTGTAGTGTCCGCGCATTTCATAGATGCCGGTTACGGGTCCCTTCCATTCCAGGGATTTCAACAGTTGTTTCCTACAGACGGCGATCCTCTCTTCGACGGTTGGGGGAGGCGCCAATTCCCCGGTCTGCGTATAGTATTTTATTTCACGGAAGATCCAGGGATTGCCGATGGCGGCTCGTCCGATCATGATGCCATCCACCCCGTAGCGGTTCCTGTATTCGACGGCTTTTTGGGGGCTGTCGATATCGCCGTTGCCGAAAATAGGGATGTGAATGCGGGGATTGTTCTTCACTTTGGCCAGTAAGGTCCAATCGGCCGTTCCTTTATACAATTGGCAACGAGTACGCCCATGGATAGAAAGAGCCTGTATCCCCACGTCCTGGAGTCGTTCGGCGACTTCCTCGATATTGATGGTTTGATCGTCCCAGCCGAGCCTGGTTTTTACGGTGACGGGGAGTTTGGTTGCTTCCACGCAGGCTTTCGTCAGGCGGACCATCCGGTCGATGTCTTTTAACACCCCAGCCCCCGCTCCCTTCGTTACAATTCCTTTCACGGGACATCCAAAGTTGATATCGAGCAGGTCCGGAGCCGTGGCGTCCACGATCGTCGAAGCAAGGGCCATTTTCTTTTCGTCTCCCCCGAAGATCTGTATTCCCACCGGCCGCTCTTCTTCGAAGCGTTCCAGCTTTTTGAGGCACTTGCTGCCATTCTTTATGAGCCCTTCGCTGGAAATGAATTCCGTGTACATCAGGTCTGCCCCGTTGTCTTTGCAGACAACCCGGAAGGGGGGATTGCTTATATCTTCCATGGGGGCGAGGAGTAATGGAAAATCAGGCAGTTGTATGTTTCCGATTCTTACCAGGAGTATTATTTTGTGCGTGCAAAATTACGCGCTTATAACCGATTTTTGCACAATTCTTTGCAACGCTGCCCGGGTGCCGGGAAAAAAGATTTTGAAAATAATACCGAATGGTATATTTTCACCGTGTCCAAAAAGATTCGGTCATGTCAAAAGCAGATCAAACGAGGGCTTTTATTATTGAAAAAACAGCGCCCGTTTTCAACATGAAGGGCTATGCCGGCNNTGACGGATATGACCGGGGTTACAGGATTGACAAAGGGGAGTATTTACGGCAATTTTACCAATAAGGATGAAGTAGCCCTGGCCGCCTTCGATTATAATCTGCAAAAGGTCACCAATATTATCAATGCCGAGATGAGCGGGCTTCATTCCATAAGGGAGAAACTACTGGTGTATGCGCGGGTATATAGTGATTTTTTAAAGCTCCCGTTCCCGGTCGGCGGATGTCCGATTTTGAATACGGCCATTGAAGCCGACGATACGCATTCCCACTTAAAGAAGAAGGCCAGTGACGCGATCCTATCCTGGAAGAACCGGATCATGCGTATGGTCCAGACCGGTATTGAAAGCGGGGAATTCAGGGAGGGTGTCGATCCCGAACAGACTGCGCTGACCATGATCGCAATGATTGAGGGGGGGATCATGATCTCGAAACTGACAGGCAAGATCAACTACCGGAATGCGATCATGCGCTCGGTCGGGGAATTGATCAATCAGTTATGAGAGGATTTCAGAAAATATTAACCGGGAGAAATGGAAAATATCGAAAGAAGCCGCACCATTCATTGGGAGGATCCTTCCACAGGAGCGAGATATCCTATCCTCCCTTGTACATGGGGGTGTCATCTCACGGTGTCAGTACCTGCATGACCCTTAAATAGCAGGTTGTTTCGAATCATATGCATAGAGCAATTAAGCAACCAAGAAAATCCAGATTGGTATCTGATTATAAATCAATGATCTATCTCCCGTGAATTTTTTTAACTGTCTGGTTTTGATACGCCGGCTGTTTCGTTTTTGGTCACCCTGATTTTACTTGGTACATTTAGTACAAATAAATAAACCGATGGGCAATGCTTCCCTACTCGTCCTGATCGTTGCTGCCGTCTCTTTTGCCGCCGGCGGGATATTGGTAGGGAAACTGCTTATAAAAGGGACTAAGAACCCGCAAAAAGGGGAGGCCTACGAATGCGGAGTGCCCGCCCGGGGTATCGGCTGGAATCAATTCAACGTGGGCTATTATTTGTTTGCACTCATCTTTTTGATCTTCGACGTCGAGCTGATCTTTCTGTATCCCTGGGCGGTTGTTGCGAAGAAGAGCGGTTGGTTCGCTTTTGGAGAGATCCTGGTTTTTCTTTTTATTCTTTTCATGGGTTATTTATACGCATATAAAAAAGGTGCTCTCAAATGGGTCTAAAATGAAATGGAAGTAAATCCGGCCATACAACAAGTGGAACGTTTTCCCGGCCAGGTGCATTCTACTCCGGGGGGAGGTATCGTGGTAAGCACGATCAACGAAGTCATCAATTGGGCGCGCTCCAACTCCTTATGGCCCCTGGTGTTCGGCACCAGTTGCTGCGCGATTGAAATGATGTCGACCGCGGGCGCAAAATATGACTGGTCGAGGTTCGGATTTGAAGTGGCGCGGGCTACGCCCCGGCAGGCAGACGTGATCATTATTGCCGGGACCATCGTTAATAAGATGGCGCCGGTATTGAAACGCCTCTATGACCAGATGGCAGATCCGAAATATGTCATTGCTATGGGCGCTTGCGCCACCAGCGGTGGACCTTTCTTTTACAATACCTATTCGGTAGTGAAAGGTGCCGATCACGTGATCCCGGTGGACGTATACATCGCCGGCTGTCCGCCCCGGCCCGAAGCATTGATCCATGCATTGATCACGTTGCAGGAGAAGATTCGAAGCGGTGCTACCCGGGAACAAATAAAAATAGAGAAACCTGAAGTAAATAAATCCTGAAAAGGAGAAATCCGGAATATGAGAAATTTTGAATCGGCATGGTAGACGAAGTTTTGAAAATAAAGATCAGCGAATCGGTCCCATCCGTCCTGTTTGAAGAGGGGGGTGAATGGATCACGGTGATGATAGAACCGCCATCATGGCTGTCGTTGGCGGACCGGTTCCGCTTTGCACCGGGCCTGGATTTCGATTTTCTTTTTTGCCTTACCTGCATCGACTGGAAGTCCCATTTTACCATGGTGTACCATCTGAGGTCTACTCTTAACGGGCAGGAGATGGTTGTAAAATCGAAGCTCGACCATACCGCACCGGAAATGGAGTCCGTATCGCATATCTGGCGTACGGCGGAATTCCATGAACGGGAGGTTTATGATCTGTTTGGTATAAAATTCCTGCATCATCCCGATCTGAGAAGATTGCTTTTGACGGATGACTGGAAAGGCTATCCGCTTAGGAAAGATTACGAAGACCCGGTCAATATGATAAAACTCTGATGTATAATTTTGAAGAGATAGGCACTACGGAACTGGGGGATCTGATCATCAACATTGGGCCTCAGCACCCTTCCACGCACGGCGTTCTCCACCTCATCGTCACCCTTAACGGGGAGACGATCAAAAACGTGGAACCCCATCTTGGATATATTCACCGTTCCATAGAGAAAATGTGCGAGAGCCTGAGCTACCGGCAGTTTATTTATGTCACCAGCCGTATGGACTATCTCTCTTCGCATATCAATAACCACGGGTGCGCGATGTGTGTGGAGAAAGGATTGCAGATAGAAGTGCCGCCACGGGCTAAAGTGATCCGCGTATTGATGGATGAACTGACAAGGCTGGCATCGCACCAGCTTTGGTGGGGAGCCCTGGCCATGGATGTAGGAGCCCTGACGCCTTTTTTTCACGCTTTCCGGGAACGTGAAATGATCAATTCCATCATGGAAGAGACCTGCGGGGCCCGTTTGACAATGAACTATATGGTTCCCGGCGGAGTAATGATCGACCTGCATCCGAATTTTCAGCGCGGCGTAAAAGAATTCATCATACATTTCAAATCCAAAATCGATGAATATGATGATCTGGTGACCGGAAACGTGATCTTTCAAAACCGGATGAAGGGCATCGGCTTCATTTCCAAAGAGGAAGCGATCTCTTATGGCTGTACCGGCCCAACGGCCAGGGGTAGCGGCGTTCGATGCGATATCCGGAAACTATACCCCTATGAGATATATGACCGCTTGCAATTTGAAGAAATTCTTGAGACCGGGGGCGACTGCTTCGCACGCTATATCGTTCGCATGAGGGAAATGCGCCAGTCCCTTTCGATCGTAGAGCAACTGATCGATAATATCCCGGAAGGAGATTTTCAGGCCAAAACAAAAGCGGTCCTGAAACTGCCGAAAGGCGAATTTTATGCAAAGATCGAAACGGCACGCGGGGAATTCGGGGTATATATAGTGAGTGAAGGCGGCACGACGCCGTATAGGATTAAATTCAGGTCGCCCGGGTTTTCCAATCTGTCGGCGCTCAATCATATGGCCAGGGGTCATAAGATCGGCGACTTGGTCGCGATCATGGGAACCCTGGATTTGGTGATACCGGATATCGACAGGTGAGGAATGGACTCACCCTAAAATAGGTAAACAATAAACGATTCACAACGATGCTTAGCTTGGAAGGTATAACGAATTCGATTCACGCCTGGTTGAACAACACATTCAATCCGACCCTCGCCTTATCGGCGGAATTCGTGCTGGTCGGCCTCTCCGTGATCTGTTTGTTTGCCGTATTAGGGCTGGTGCTGATCATGATGGAACGTAAGGTGTCGGCCTATATGCAGATACGGATAGGACCTAACAGGGTAGGACCTAAAGGCATGTTCCAGACCCTGGCGGACACCCTCAAGCTGGTCGCAAAAGAAGGACTCACCCCCGACGGCGCCGATCATTTCTTGTTCAACCTGGCCCCCTTTGTAGTCTTCGTTGCCTCCATGCTGGCCCTGGCGCCCATTGCCTTTGCGAAGGGCTTCCGGATNNGCCGGCTGGGCCAGTAATAATAAATATTCCCTGTTGGGGGCCATGCGAAGCGGCGCCCAGATCGTGAGCTACGAACTATCGGCCGGCCTGTCCGTCCTCTCCATCGTGATCCTGACGGGTAGTCTGAGGATCTCCGATATCATCTCTTCGCAACAGGATGGCTGGTGGATTTTTAAAGGGCATATCCCGGCGGTCATTTCCTTTGTGATCTTTCTGATCGCTGTCACCGCCGAAACCAACCGGGCCCCATTCGACCTGGCAGAAGCGGAATCGGAACTAACGGCAGGGTTTCATACTGAGTATTCAGGCATGAAATTCGCCCTGTTTTTCCTGGCCGAATATGTGAATATTTTTATCGTTTGCGCCATCGGCGCCGCCCTCTTCTTCGGCGGATGGATGCCCTTGCATATCGGGCACTGGGAGGCATTCAATCATATCATGGATTTTATTCCGTCGTCTTTGTGGTTTACGGGGAAGACTTTCTTTCTTATATTCGTTATCATGTGGTTTCGATGGACCTTTCCCCGGTTGCGGATCGACCAGTTGCTGAACCTGGAATGGAAATATTTATTGCCGATCAGTATGTTTAACCTGCTGCTGACGACTTTGATCGCTATCGGGGGCTGGTATTTTTAATATTGGATTATCTATAAACAAATGTTCATAAAGGAATACATATCGGACGTTTTTGGCGCAGTAAGGTCCCTGCTGAAGGGGATGAGACTGACGGGGTATTATTTCACACATCATAAGGAGATCATCACGGAACAATACCCGGACAACCGCGATGAATTGAAATTACCCGAACGTTTCCGCGGCGAAGTGGTCATGCTGCATGATGAAAATAATGAGCATGCCTGCACGGGTTGCACCGCCTGCGAGCTGGCCTGTCCCAACGCCACCATCAAGATCATCACCAAATTCGATATTACGCCGGAAGGCAAAAAGAAGAAGGCCCTGGACACCTTCGTCTATCACCTGGAATTATGTACGATGTGCAATCTCTGTATCGAAGCCTGTCCCACGGACGCCATCAAAATGGCGCAGACTTTCGAGCACAGCGTATATGACAGAAGCCAGCTTACAAAAAAATTAAATAAACCGGGATCGAAAATCAGGGAGGGAGTAGAATAATGAGCGCCACGGCCGTCATATTTTATATTTTAT
>PLXD01000446.1 GCA_003151295.1 Chitinophagaceae bacterium
CTTTTTGTCAACGATGTACTTGGGAATGCCGGGCAGTGCATAGTCCACCAACCCGGCGGCAGGGTATACTACCAAAGAAGTGCCTACTACTACAAAGATATCGGCGGCTCTTACAACAGGGACAGCAGCGCCGATCATCGGCACCGGTTCTTCAAACCAGACGATATGAGGGCGTAATTGGGCACCATCGGCGGCCAGTTGCCCCAGGCTGATGTCGCCTCGTATAGGATAGACCAGCGATTCATCGGCTTCACTGCGCATTTTAAAGATTTCGCCGTGCAGGTGCAGTACACGCGTGCTCCCTGCCCGCTCATGAAGATCATCGATATTCTGGGTGATAATATGCACTTCAAAATCCTTTTCCAGCGCTGCCAAACCAATATGAGCCGCATTGGGAACGGCGCTGCCGACATCTCTCCGCCGCATATTATAAAAATCTAGCACCAGTTGGGGGTTTTTTCTCCAGGCCCTGGGCGTCGCCACTTCCGTCACTTCATACCCTTCCCACAGGCCATCGCTGTCGCGAAAGGTCTTTAAGCCGCTCTCCGCACTGATACCCGCGCCCGTGAGCACTACCAGTTTTTTTTTTGCAGGTTTACTATCCGTCATGATCGAAAAATTGAAAGCAGTTGTACAAAAGACTATTACCCGAAAATAAACAAAACCCTCCACATACAGGAGTGAAGGGTCTGCTGATGAAGCTTTTTGATCGCCGATCAAGGGATTTGTTCAGAGAACTGTGCCTGAAAATAATATTTGGAATAATGTTCCTTTATATTGGAAAAAATAATCATCCCATCAAATAAGCCAACCCATCGTTTACTGTTTCACATAAATCACTTACCTTCTTTTGTTGACACATTATTTTAAATTGATCCCTGATGATTTTATAATCGTTGTGCAATGGGCAGGGGTGTGTGGCGGAACATTTGCTTAATCCAAGCCCACATTGATCAAAAACCTCGTTCCCATCAATGGCATCTATAATTCTAATAATTGCCTGGTTCTTTTGTTTTGCAGAGATATAAAATCCACCGGTAGGGCCTTTAGCACTATTAATCACTTCTTCTTTAACCAATGATTGCAGCATTTTACCAACAGTATGTTCACTGGCATTAATGAATTCCGCAATTTCTTTTATACTGGCTTTCTCTCCCAATTCAAATTTAGAAGCAAGATATATCACCGCTTTAATGGCTGTTTTGCAAGTAAGACTAAGCATTATTGTTCGTTTAAAAATTCACGTCCTTCGGCTGAAATCATTTCATGGTTCCAGGGTGGATCAAAAGTTAATTCAATGATTGTTTCGTATTCCGGGAAACTGTCTTTCAAGATTTCCTTCGCAGCATTTGTAATGGATTCTCCCATCGGACAGAATTGGGTTGTAAGTGTCATTGCACAAAAAACCTTCCTTTCTGTTTCATCAAAATCTATTTGATAAATCAAGCCTAAGTCCACAATATTCAACCCTATTTCAGGGTCCATTACATTTTGCAGGGCTGCCAACGCCACCGTACATTTTATGTTGTTATTTGTAATTACATTCATCATAAAGAAACAGGTTTATGCGTCAGCAATTTTATTACATTCCAGTTATACAACAAAGAAGTGAGTAATAATAATGCAGCAGCAAATTGTAAAACAATTGTGGAATGGAGTAAAATGCCTGCTGTAAATAAAACAAACCCCATAATATAAACAACGCTCATCCATTTAAATACAGTATTACTAAACAAGTCTTTTGGATTTGGCGTTTTGCCTTTTCCCGCTAAGTGATGATATACCTTATTCCATACAATAAAAGGTAAAGTATTAAAAGTCATGCCTAAAATGATGGCAGTAATCCATCCGAAAAAAATAATAAACCCATAAGTCATTATAAGGATGATATTTTCTTTTGGTGACAGTATCAGTAATGTTATAATAATGACAAGAAAAATTACCGGCAACAACATCATAAGCACTGACAGCAAAGAGACTTTCATCTGTTCATCCACTCTTTTGCGAATACGCTGCCGGTAGGACTTGACACAGAAATTACCAAATAATACAATGGCGACGGTTACAGCTAATAATGGGATATTCAACAATGCTTTGCTATCTGCATATAAAAAGATAAAGACGAATGCCAGCAACCCTCCATTTATCAGTCCATAAATCCACCAGAGTTGCCGGATGTTGTTGTACTTGGAAATCAGAAACATGGGTATCAGCCGGGAACCAACTCCCATGACCAGTAATAAAAACCAACCAACAATACCAATATGTGCATGCAACGGAAGATAATCCAGTGAACCTTTAGGCAGTAAAGGATAAGTAAAGTTGTACAGCAGCAGCAGCCCAACAGTGGCGGCAGCCAATAACCATAATGCAGCCGTAAAAATAAAAAAAGCATGTACATTCCCCTGTTTGCTTTTTGCCATACTTACCGCAAGGTTAATGAGATAAGTGATGATGGCTAAGATTATTAATATGCCGCCACACTGGGTATGCAAGCCTATATCAAAAACATAAAACCCGTAGACTAATAAAGGGATACCAACTGCAGCCAATGTGAAGGAAGCATAGGCCAGTTTATTACTGTACAATTTACCTTCAATCAATACGGGAACCAATTGATGGCTTGCACCAAGGATCATCATAGTGCCCCATCCAAGCGCCATGATATGGGTGATGGCTAACGTATGCGGATGGAAATAATGTTTTGTAAAATCACCTGCCGATAAAAATAAAAAAGTGGAAGCCACCAGAAATGCAACAGCAGCATACCCGTAAAATGGCAGTACTGCTTTCCAGGAAGTAGTTTTAGTTGTTTCTGTATTTCCGGTTGTTGCAAACATGTCAGTTCTTATAAATCAACAGATGTACTTCTGCATCACTGATCTCTTTGATACGGTAGCTGAACTGCTGTTCCTCCAGTTCGGGTAATAAGAAAACAGGAATACGTTTATGATAAACAAACAGGGCTTTATCTTTCGGTAATGTTTTCAATGCTTCCAGTATAATGTGCATGGGTAAAGGCATTCCCAATTCTCTGACGTCTACAGATTCAAGCTTACCGTTAAAACGATTCAATATTTTGTCCCAGCCTTTTGAGTAATCAGTTTCTTTATTTTCAGCTACCAAAGTTTTATCAATCTTTTTATAAAAATAAGTATTCACCAGTTCATCACTAATAGTTTCAGCATAGGATTCAAAACCCTGCTTGCCGAGCAGGTGCATTAATGGTGTGGGTTCAAAACTATTGATGATTTTAAGTACACAACCTGTTTCCATGGCCTTCACTTTTTGTACAATAATGTCAAGCGGATCTTTACCTGTTTCAATAACCGGGCGTACATCCAACTCAATAATTTTATCAGCAGATATATTTTTCATGAATCCAGGAATAGGTTTATTTTCATTATCCATTTCCATTGCAACTGCTGCTTTGTCAATTTCAAAACCCAATGGCTGCAACTTGTTGAAAAAATCATCCACACTGCAACCACCGAGTTTTGAGGCCATAGCAATACTGGTTCTTGCAGCTATCACTTTTCGTAATATTGGATTTCTCAATTTTGTGAATTTTGGCGATATACTTACAATAGTTTCAAGCGCATCGGGATGCTGCTTTAGCAATGTGGCAATTTTTGTATTTGCGTTGATAGTCATCATTTTTAAAAGTATTGGAGAAACAGGTTGATTTGCTTTTCAATTTCCCTCCCAGAAAACGTCTTCCCATTTTTCATCAATTTCTTTACTGCTATTTGAAAAACGTTTTTCTATTAATTCTAAATCATCTGCCGCAATATTGTTTTGCAGGTGATTGAATAATTCCCGTTCTTCAAAACGGATGTGTTTTTCCAATTCATCCGCCAGTTGATTGAGCAGGACCGCATCGTCTTTCTTTTTTTCAACAGCAGCTATCAGCTTGTATATAGCCTGATGATCTGCTTCTGCCTGTTTTCTTAACACATCATCAACCGGTAGTTTGTTAAATAGCAATTGTTCTTCTTCTTTAAAATGTTTTTCAAGGTCTTCCTTAAAAAAGAAAATTACATAATTGCTAATCCGTTCAGGATTGACAGCTTTATTCAGGCCTTGCCTAATTTTCCAAACCAGCAATAATCCAAAATGATGGTCTTTGGAAAATGAGACAATAGCCTTGTGCCGTTTTATGGGAGCTTGATTTTTCATTTGCTTAATTGTTTTTCTATCTCAATTGCTTTAGGAAACAGGATATTATTTTCCAAATGAATGTGCAAATGCAGGTCTTCTTCAAATTCATCCAGCATCCGGTACAATAAACTGTAACTGGCACAGGCATCTTCGGGTAATAAATAATTTTGTGAAAGCTGCCTGATCTCTTCCAGGTTTTTTCCAACCAGTTCATGCTCCATTTCCATCATATTGATTGGGTTTTGCACCGTTCCGAAATGAGCAGCCTGTAATGGCTGCGTATTATCTTTTGCTGCAACCAATGCTTTAATATAAGGGAACAATATCTTTTCTTCCTTAACTAAGTGTCCTGTTAACTCTGCATTTACTTCACCTACCAATTGATTGATACGTAATAATTCAGGATGCTGTTTACCATGCACCTTCATTACTTTTTCAGCATAAGCAGTGATATCCGGCAAGGTTTTTCTTACATAACTGTGATGCGTATTTACGATATAGTCAGCTAAAAAATCCAGGCTCCAGTCACCATAAGGTATCGGCCGGGAGGATGGCATTTTATCAGCCTGTTGAAGCTCCTGCTCAACTTTGGTAACATCCAATCCTTTTTCTGCACAGGCTTCCTTTACGGTTTTCTTTCCGCCACAACAAAAATCCAATCCATACTTTTTAAATACCTGTGCCTTGCGCAAATCTTTGGCGGCAATTTGCCCCAGGGTTTCGTCATTTTCCCCGCTAATACGTTTTGTTATTTTAACTATCCACCATTCTGGCCCCTGCTCCTGGTATTCCCAGATGAATATGTTTCCTCTTTCACCAAGTAACTGGTAATAAAGTGGTTTAGGATCATGATCGTTGTGAATGGTTAAACTCTCCCCTTCTGTCAGTTCATCAAAACGCACAAAAATGGTTGGGTGCTTTTGCCTTGGTTCCAGCAAGGTTACATTGAGGATATTTTCTACTGTTGTTTTCATATACTAATTTTTAAATAAATTGATAAAGCAAAGGTACAACCTTATTATTAGTAAAAGTATTTATTTACTTTTATTATTTGTAACTTTACATTTTCCTGACAATCCGGTTTATTGGATGCCAATAACTGTCCTGACTCGAGCAGGGAATGAACCGTTTTACCGGTAAAGAGGATGGATTTATCCGGAGCGAGCTGCGTTAATGCCTCATCAAATTGGCCGACCGGGACTTTTATCACTATTCTATTTTCAATCTTATAGGAAGATTGAGTTTGCTCTTCCCGGGCGATATAACCGCCGAGCTGCTTTACGCTCTTACGCAGCGCATCATTGAAGTTCCTGTAATTTTTAACTTCCAGGCTTAGATTGGCCGTGTCATGTTAATCAGGCGTTTCCAGCATGTATTCCCATACCCGGCTGAACTCCGGCTGGATCATGGATTCATGTGGGTTGCCGGTCTTAATATTTGTGACCAGGATATGCTTGTCCGTATTAAGGGTGGTATTCGGCTGGACATACAAAGTGTCGAAACCTTTCATTTCCATCAGCCGCCTGCAGTTATATAATTGCTTACGGAAATCGTAAGGATCTTCTGTATGCAAAAAAGCAAAATACCGGGATGGATCGGTCTTACCCGGAGTAGTCTCCCAGGTCGCGGCAGCATGAAAATTAGCCAGGTAATCCTGGGGACCCGCAAAGACCAATACACGGGCTACTTTGAATTTCTTTGCCAGGTAAGCGGCATGACCCGATCCCTGGGAATGCCCTGCCAGGATGATCTTATCCCATCGGATCTCATTGCCGTTGATGTATTCCTGCCAGCCCTGTTTGGGATAGGTCTTTACCAGGTAACGGAGAAATTGCTGAAACCTGTGATAGATAGAATTATTGCTGTCAACCTGCACGATGGGGCTGACGGGCGTGCCGAAAACGATCTCTTCCCGGAATGTGTCGAAACAGGTGCTGTCATTACTATTGCTGCAGGCGGTAGTGATAACATTGTTGTCATAGTCCAGGCTGATGACATGATAACCCATCCTGGCAACTACGGTATCGAACAGCATAAGGCCGCTAGCAGGGGCCGTGGTCCCTGAGATCATCAGTACCAGTTCATGCCTGGAAGGGACCGTCGTACTCAGATAAGCGAAATGAGGTCCATGGATCGACCGGATATTGGGATCCGTCAGTTCCGGTTTGACCATAATAACATGCACCTGCGCAAGGATTCCCTGAAAAGCAGCACTTAAAAGGATCATCCCGAAAACAGAACGAAGAAAAATGGCTCTCATGATTGATTGAATTGAATACGATATACAATGACTCCCCTGTTACTTTATTGCCCTGCTCTACTCTCCTGCCATTTCCATAACGATGGCCCATTCTTTTTCTGTTACCGGCTGTACAGAAAGACGCCCGAGGCGAACCAGGGCCATATTGGCCAAACGCTTCTCCGCTTTGATCTGCGCAAGGCTTACGGGATGTTTTAGGCGACGGTAGGGTTTCAGGTCTACCACCACCCAGGCGTCTTCTTCGGTAGTGGGATCCTGGTAATATTCTTTGGCGACTTTCGCGATCCCTACGATCTCCATGCCTTCATTACTATGATAGAACAATACTTCCTCTCCTTTCTTCATGGTCTTCAGATTATTCCTTGCAGCATAATTACGCACGCCTTCCCAAAGAGTCTGTTTATCCTTCTCTAATTGTTCCCAGCTGTATTTGAAAGGTTCTGATTTAACGAGCCAGTAGGACATAGATCGAATATTTGATGATGGTTTTATGAGATTTTAGCCTTATTTTCCTGCCAATACATCGGCGATATGAAGCGTTTTGATCTTGTACCCCTTATACCTGATATAACCATCCAGGTGCATCAGGCACGAAAGATCGGTGGAAATGATATATTCAGCGCCGGTAGCCAGCGCATTTGTTAGCTTTTGATCGGCCATTGCGACAGAGATCGATTCGAATTTTACGGCAAAGCTCCCCCCAAATCCACAACAGGTCTCCACATCGTTCATTTCGATCAATTCCAATCCCCGGACCCTGGATAATAGCTTGCGGGGTTCTTCCTTGATCCGGCATTCACGTAGCCCCGCACAGGAATCATGATAGGTGGCTTTTCCAATTAAGGCGGCTCCCAGGTCTTCCACCCCGAGAATATTCACCAGGAAAGAGGAAAATTCAAAGATCCTTTTTTGAAGGTTTTTCACGTCGTTATGTACGGACGAATTATCGAATAACATGGGATAGTAATTCCGTACGAAACCTACGCACAATGCACTGGAAGCAACTATATAGTCGGAACCCGAAAAATCCCTGATAAATTTGGAACATACGTCTTTGGCATCTTCCCTGAAGCCGGCATTGAAAGCGGGCTGCCCACAACAGGTCTGGACGGGATTGTATTGTACGGTGCAGCCTACCTGTTCCAGCACTTTTATCATATTGAATGCTGTTTGCGGGTAAAGCTGATCGACAAAGCAAGGTATAAAAAGCTGTACTGTCACCTTTGTTTTAGACTTTAAACGACTCCACTAACTCTATCATTTTCAAGGCAGTAATAGCCGCTTCAGACCCCTTATGACCATGCTTGCCGCCTATTCGCTCATCGGCTTGCTGCTGGTTGTCTACCGTCAGTATCCCAAAAATAGTTGGGATCGGAAGCGACAGGTTTAACCGCAGGATGCCGTCCGTAACAGCCCTGCATACATATTCAAAATGGGGGGTGTCGCCGCGCAGGACACAACCCAGGGCGATGAATGCCAGGGGCTTGTCATCTTTATATTTGCGTCTGTCCCAATAGCTCCTGATCCCGAAGGGAATTTCAAACGCCCCCGGGACCGTTATCACTTTCGTTCCTTTGACAATGCCTGATGCCGTCAATGTCTCCAGGCAGCCTTTTTCCAGCGCATCTACAATGGGCGCATTCCATTCCGTGCGTACTATAACAACACAGGCATCCTGTGCGTTCAGAATGCCTGTTCCGGGTTTTAATAAATTACTATTGCTTACTTCCGCCATGGTTGATCAATTCCGGTAACCAATCGTCCGATTGGAATGAACTTATTTTGTGTTCCCCAGCCTGGCCAGGTACTTATCGATATCATAGCCTTCCTGCGAAGCGGGATATTTGTCTTTGATAATCTGGTACATTTCTATCGCTTCCTTGCTCTTCCCCATGCTCTCGTACATATAGCCCGCGCGAAAAAGATATTTTGGCGAGAACATTTCATCTTTTTCCGAATAGGCNNCCGCTTCTTCCTTGTTATTCAGTTCCGAATAGGCATCGCCCAGCAAGCCGTAAGCCCTGACCTGCACCTGTTCAGCGGAAGCCGAATAATCTTTCAGGTATTTGACGGCATTGTTAAAATCACCCAGTTTCAGGTAGCAGGCGCCCGCATAAAAGCCAGCCAGCTTTGCAGACTTTGTGCCGCCGTATTTTGAAATGATCTTAAGAAAACCCGCATTGACATTGTCTCCGTTCAGGGCGAGACGTGCAGAATCCATACGGAAATACTCTTCAGCCCTGAACATGGATTCAGAAGCCTTTATTTCATTTGGTCCGCTGACGAAATTTTTGTAGGCAAAGAGTCCTACTACTACGAGTATAACGACGACCAGGGCATAGCTGATCTGTTTGCCGTATTTGCTCCAGGAATGTTGCAGTTGATCTATCACATTCGTTTCTTCGGACAAATGGGCCGGGTGTTTGATCTCAGACATCTTATTTTTTTCTCGTTTTTGTTTAAATAATGAAAGAATCAGGCTAATCTACGATGAAAGGATAATGCTTATCCAGGTATACATCCTTGAGCACTTCGCTATCATCGGGATACGGAGACTCTTCAGCAAATTTCACGGACCCGGTGATGGTGTCGCCAACTCTTTTATTGATGGCGTCGATCTCGGCCTGGGTAGCGTATTTCTTTGCCAGGATCGTACTCAATACCAGTTGTATAGGATCCTTCAGCTTATATTCTTCCACTTCTTCTTTGGTCCTGTATTTCTGCGGGTCTGAAATAGAATGCCCTTTATACCGGTAGGTCTTGATTTCCAGTAAAGTAGGTCCATCACCCGCTCTCGCTCTTTTTACGGCCCTGGCTACGCCATCGTGGACGGCTTCCGCACTCATACCGTCGATAGAATCTCCCGGCATTTCGTATGCGTCGGCCAGCTTATAAATATCCACCACATTGGAAGTCCTTTCTATGGAGGTCCCCATTGCATAATTATTATTCTCGCAGATGAATACTACGGGTAATTTCCAAAGCATGGCCAGATTGAAAACTTCATGCAGCATCCCCTGGCGTGCAGCTCCATCCCCGAAAAAGGTCAGCGACACATTGTCCGTGCCCTTATATTTTTCAGCAAAGGCCAGGCCCGCGCCGGTTCCGATCTGCGCTCCGACAATTCCATGTCCTCCGAAGAAACTCACATCCACCCCAAAGAAGTGCATACTGCCGCCCTTACCTTTCGACGATCCGGTGGCCTTGCCATATAATTCCGCCATACAGGCATTGGCGCTGACGCCCTTGGACAAGGCCAGTCCATGATCACGATAAGCGGTGATAAAAGTGTCTTCCGGACGGGTAGCCGTCATACAACCCGCCGCAATGGCTTCCTGCCCTATATAAGCATGAAAAAAACCACGGATCTTGCCTTCCATCTTATATTTCTCTTCTGCCATCAACTCAAACTGGCGGATTAGCTGCATTAATTCGTACCAATACAGGTATGTTTCCCTGGAAAACTTAGTAGCCACTTTCAAAAATTTGAGGTTTTACCCACCGAAACCCGGCGCAGGCGGGGGCAAAGATAAGGGGTAAAAAAGAAAAAGAACCCATAAAATATACGTTTTTTCATCCGAATATTGTGGGTTGTTTCGACTGAAAGACATATCGTTGGTGCAATTCAAGAATTACGGACAAGCCGCTTTCGAATTCAAGGAAAGGGTCGTAGGAATCTGCGGCAATAATGGGGTCGGCAAGACCAACCTGCTGGACGCCATCTATTACCTCTGCGTCACAAAAAGCTATTTTACCAAATCCGACCAGCAGAACGTTTGCAACGNNCATTTTGAAAAAGAAGGAACAGACTTCCGGGCCGTTTGTATTTTACGGGAGACGGGGAAAAAAGAGTTCTCCGTGAACGGGGAGCCTTATGAGAAATTCTCCGCCCATGTAGGCCGGTTTCCCTGCGTCATCATCGCCCCGGATGACATTCGGATCATTTCGGAGGGCAGCGAAGAGAGACGTCGCTTCCTGGATGCCCTGTGCTCTCAGCTCAATCCGAAATACCTGCAGAGACTCATAGAATATAATAAG
>PLXD01000397.1 GCA_003151295.1 Chitinophagaceae bacterium
GGGTCGAAATTCAGGTTGATGCCCGTGGTATTATAGGACAAGACCGCTTTCCTGGAAGAGGAGATCAGTATGCCCAGGAGCAACAGGCCGAAGCCCACATGAGCAATGGAACCCCCGGCCGCCTTGAGCTTGCCGTTGAGGCCGCTACGGATATAGGCGGCATTGGCCACGACCGCATAGACGGCGGCAAAAATCGCCAGGTGTATGGCAACCAGGAAGCCGGCTCCATATTTATCATACCGGACCTCTCCGAATATGCTGATCAGGATGGAAATGACCAGGGCAATACCGGTGGGCAGCACCAGCTTCTTCAGGAGAGCATCCTTATTTGTGNNCCCTTATATTTCAGATACTGGGTGACTGCAGTAAACAGCCCCAGAAGGATCGCAATAAAGACTTCGATACGGTTATAGGCGAATTCCCTATCATCTCCTTCACTTAGCTTGCTGCCGAAGATCTTATTAAAGACGGGCAGAGAGGTCGTAATGATGATGAACATGGAGGACAGGAAAATGACCAGTGCCCCGATAAACATCCAGAACTCACGGGAATCGGTGCTTTCCTCCTTCACAATATGCGGAATCTGCTTATACCGGGAGATGAAAAGGTAGGTCGCAGGAATCAGAAAAACCACTATAAAAAGTAACAGCTGTAGATTCATGCCCGAATCGACAAAGGCATGCACCGAAGCATCTCCCAGGATCCCGCTACGGGTGAGGAAGGTAGCATAAAGGGTAAATATAAAGCCCAGCAACAGGAGCAAATAAGTAGCCCGAAGGGAATGGCCAGTCGCATTATATAAGACCTGGGTATGAAGTCCTCCGATCAGGATCAGCCATGGGACCAGGGAGGCATTCTCGACCGGGTCCCAGGCCCAGTAGCCTCCAAAACTCAGGGACTCATAGGCCCAGGCGGCGCCCATCATAATACCCGTTCCGAGGATGCAGCAGGAAAACAAGGTCCATGGTAAGGCCTGTTTGGTCCAATCCCCATATTGCTTTTTCCAGAGACCCGCTATCGCATATGCGAAGGGCACGATCGTCGAGGCGAATCCGAGGAACAGAACGGGTGGATGGATCGTCATCCAATAATTTTGCAGCAATGCATTCAGCCCCTGCCCGTCCTGCATCTGAGGAAGGCTCAGGTAATCCGGCCTGCTGAACATGGGCCCCTCTGCGAATTTTTCGCGGACCAGCAGGAAGGCATTGATGCCTACCTTGTCGCCGAAAAANNCCATGATCATCGTAGCCAGGCACAATTGGGCTAAGCTGATCACGGTCATCACGGGCGCTTCCCATTTCTTTGCTTTAAAAATGAGTATGGCTCCCAAGACGCAATGCCACATCGTCCATAGCAAAAAACTGCCTTCCTGTGCTTCCCAGATGCAACTGAGCAGGTATTTCATGCTCATGGACCTTCCGGAATGTTCCCAGGCATAATTATATTCGAACAGATGATTGGAAACAATGTATAAAATGATGGCGAAAACGGAAAAAACCGAAACGATATCTATCGTAAATGCCGTCCTGGCAAGTCTTTTCCAGCTATTCTCCTCATCCGGGATCTTCGCGTTGGTCGCTTTGAAGTAGGCGACCGTGGCAACAAAGGAAGCGGCAAATGAAAGAATGGAAAAAAAATGTCCCAGTTTACCTGGCAGCAGGTGTTCGCCTATATAATCCATCGATTACTATTAATTTTGAGTCAGGTTTTTCTTAGCGACGTTCGGATCGTCTTTATATTTGGAAGGGCATTTAAGCATGATGCCATGAGGAGCTATTTCAAATACATCGCCGTTCATTTTTCCCTTGAATGTAATACGCTCGGCCTTCTCCATATCGTAAGGCTTTTCTCCATAGTAGATGGCTCTTGCCTTATTGCCCAAAGTGTCGGTTATATGAAAACTGCAATAATTCGGATTTTTTACAGGATCGTAATCAATAGGCTGACTGTTGTCCATTTTAGCGGTGATGGTAACTATTTTACCGGCTTTTTGCCTGGCCGACGCAATGGTCTCGTAAGTGGACAGATTCCCCATAAAGCTGATCAGAACGGCAATCGAAGCGGCAATGAAAACAAGGATTATGATGTGCAGTTTTTTCATCCTAAATAATTGATTTTAACCATTTTTAATTCACGGAGCAAAGTTAGGTCAAAAAGGATCACGGATAACAGCTATTAAAAAGCTTTTAACAGGAGGACCGGAGATTCCGGGCAATCGGTCTATCGGGCGGTCGAGCGGTCGAAATCCCATCTAATATTTTTCATATATTTTGACCATATTGAATACTGTGCTAACTTGCGCAGCGTTTATAAAGTGAGATTCGCCAGATCATGACAGATTTATCCCAATTTGACCCCAATGGGGCCAGCAATCCCCGCAAGAATATTTTTGGACTCCCCTTTACAGAAGAAGATGCCCGGCTTGTGATCCTGCCCGTTCCCTGGGAAGTCACGGTAAGTTATGGCGCCGGCACCTCGCGGGCCGCCGAACATATCTTCCAGGCCAGCATGCAGGTGGACCTGTTCGATGCGGAAATGGACCAGGCCTGGCGCCAAGGCTTCTACATGCGTCATTCAGATAAGAAAGTATTGATGAAGAGCGATTACCTGCGTAAAGAAGCTGAGTTGTATATCGACTATATTTCCAAAGGAGAGGTTGTCGAAAAAAATACTTTCATGTGCAAATCATTGAAAGAGATTAATGAAGGCAGCACTATTTTAAATAAATGGGTGTATGAGCAGACCCGTGAACTACTGGACAAAGGCAAGCTGGTAGCCCTCCTGGGGGGAGATCACAGCACTCCGCTCGGTTATTTTAAGGCCATTGCCGAAAAGCATGGCGATTTTGGCATTCTCCAGATCGATGCTCATTGCGACCTCCGCAAGTCCTATGAAAACTTCGTCTATAGCCATGCCAGCGTCATGTACAATGCCCTGCAGGAGATCCCGCAATTAAAAAGATTGGTCCAACTGGGAGTTCGCGACTATTCCCAGGAAGAATGGGATTATATCTGCAACAGCAATTACCAGGTGATCACTTATTTTGACAAGGATGTCAAGGAACGCCAGTTCGAGGGGCAGTCCTGGAAGCAAATCGCCGATGAGATCGTAAGCCATTTGCCTGAAAAAGTATATATCAGCTTTGACGTCGACGGCCTGGATCCCAAGCTCTGCCCTAATACCGGCACTCCCGTGCCCGGGGGGTTCGAGACCGAACAGCTCTATTACCTCATTAAAAAGACAATCCGGAGCGGTCGCCGTTTCATCGGTTTTGACCTCGTCGAGATCGGGGTCGGCGGGGATAGCGACTGGGATGCCAATGTTGGCGCCAGGATCTTATGGAAACTCAGTAATTTGCTGGTGGCCGGTAATAACTAAGCCCGGCCGTAATAGTCACCTTCATGCATTACCAATACGTAGTCACCCTTAAAAGGGACAGTGAAAAATATATTGACAGGATCAGTATTTTAGTATGTTCTTTCTCTGTGTTGGTTTTCCTGTTCGAGCAGCTCAGTTCGGGGCATTTCAGTATTTTTCTTTGCTTTTCTGCGGCCCTCGTACTCACCGGGATCCTTCTCAATAGCGTCCGCCCCAAAAATGACAACAAGGGGGTCCGCTATAAGAACTGGCTCCTGATAGCCGGAATAGCCTGGATCGGCATGCCATACCTGCAATGGATTGCCGGCCTCTTCTTCCTGCTGGCTTTCCTGGAATCCCAGGCCCGGTATCCCCTGGAGATCGGCTTTTCCAATGACCAGGTGGTCATTAATACCCTTTTCAAAAAGAAAATAGACTGGTCGGCCTTTAACAATGTGGTCTTAAAGGACGGTTT
>PLXD01000357.1 GCA_003151295.1 Chitinophagaceae bacterium
AAGTCGTATATATGAAGACCGGAATATGAAGCAGCCTTTCGTCTTTCCTGATCTCTTCCAGGCATTTTTTCCCGCTGATACGAGGCATCCTCAAATCCAGGAAAATATAATCGGGCAACTCGTTGTTTTCATCTTTCAGCAACCTTAGCGCTTCCTGTCCGTCGCTTGCGGTGACACAGGTGATGTTCTCGTCGACTTCTTTCGCCGATTCTATGAATAATTTTCTGTCATCCTCATCATCGTCCGCGATGAATAGGGTAATTTTTTTGTTCATGTTGTTTGTGTTAAAGGAAGCAGGACATGAAAGGTCGCTCCCATATTTTCCGTCGCTTCCGCGTGTATCCTCCCCTGATGATTTTCCACGATTTTCCGGCACAATGCCAATCCGATACCCGTCCCCGAATATTGCTGTTGCGAATTCAGGCGCTCGAAGATCGAGAATATCTGTTCGGCAAATTGCTGCTCGAATCCGATGCCATTGTCGTTAAAGATAATTTCGGCATACGAAAGCAGCCGGTTTAACGTGCATTTTGAATCGATGCTGTTTTGATTTGAACCCGGTTTGTTTCCAATTTCTTCAGGGTAAAGCATTCTTGAAGAAATAGTAATGGCGGGGGTCCTTCCGGGTATGGAAAATTTCAGCGCGTTGCCGACCAGGTTATAGAAAAGTTGATTTATCTGCAATGGAATGGCTTCTATGACGGGTAAAGAGTCTTTTTGGATGCAGGCATTTTTTTCGAAGATCAGCAAATCGAAATCTTTTAAGACATTGTTTAAGATCTCATTCAGATCGGTTTTAACAAACATATTCTCCGAATGAACGATCCGGGAAAAGTTGAGGACATCTTTAATGAGCAAAGACATCCGTTCCGAAGATCCTTTGATTTTTTCAACCAGTTCTTTAGCGCCATCCGGCAGATCATTGTTAAAGCGATGTTTAAGAAGCGAGGTAAAAGTCTGAATTTTTCTCAGCGGCTCCTGCAGGTCATGAGAGGCGATGGAGGCAAATTGCTCCAGGCTTTTATTCAAATGCATCAATTCCTGGTTTTTCCCCCGCAAAGTTTCCGTGTAATTCGTAATCAGCTGCTCATTGTGTTTCTTTTCCGAAAGGTCGGTGATGATCATTCCCACCGTGCTTAACTGGGGCAGAAGGCTGGTGAGAGAGATGTAAACGGGAATATTTTTATCATGGACGGACAGGGTGATTTCCGTTTTACTGCTGCACTGAAGCGCCAGGCGAAAATGCTCCAGGAATTTTTCCCGGGAGTCCGCGGAAATATAATCGAAAATGTAAGAGCCGGTTATTTTTTCATTGGGGATGTTTATTAATCCGGAAAAATAAACGTTACTATATACGATCAGGCCTTCCCGGGTCAGGGTTAGCGCGCCTTCGCCGAATTTCTCAATCAGGACACGGTAAGCGTAATCCAGGCTTTGCAGCGTGAATACTTCGGGTTTGCCGTCCTTCTGCATGGCAAAAGCATCTACAGCACCGATTTTTATGGCATCTATCGCGTCCTGCGCCTCCAGGAGACGCATTTTAAGATCTTCTATTTCCGATAACAAATCTTCTTCTGAAATTGCAATTTGCATTTGTCATTCTTTGAGGGTGATGCCTAGGCCCAGGATTACTTTTTTAGCATCCGACAGGTCGCCGATAAATGTTTTTCTAGGCAAGGGAAGCGGCCTGACCAGCGAGGGGCTGAAAACTATTTTCTGTGCTTCGGCAACAGAGGGGTGTTTATAAATATCTATTATTTCAAGGTCGAAACGGTCTTTGAGGTATAGATCGCATAGGCGCGTGATATTTTGTACGGCGCGTACTGAATTTTCAGACATGCCGGTGATATACAACTGTAGGATTATTTTTTCCTTAAACACGGATTTTAGTTTCGATTTATTTTCAATCTGCTACTGCAATTGGACGAATATTCAGTCCCGTTAATACTTTTTCTTTGTTGGACAGGTCACCAATGATCTTTCTTAAGGATTTCGGGGCTTTTCTTACCAATGTCGGAATGGCGAAGATCTGATCTTGTTCCGCCAGTTGGGGGCTTTTTAACAGGTCGATCACTTCGATAATGTATTTTGCGCTTAGATGTTCCTTGCTGTATTTTTTAATATTTTCCAAAGCAAGGATGGATTTAGGCGTTTGCCCCGCTATATATAACCAAAATTCCCAGATTTCTTCCTTTCCCATATGTAGGTTTCTAAGTAGGTTTCTTTATGAATGACTGTTTCCTGAAAATGCACCGGCTTTCTCATGGCCGTTTTGGCCTTTTTTCATTTGAGGTCGGGCGTTTTGAGGTCCGGTGTTTTGAGGTGCGTGGTTCATTATTTTAATACCCTGATCGGTGATGATGAAATCCCTGACCTCACTGGAGTGTCCCATGCCCCGGGATTTGACAATGTAAAGGCTGCGAACCCTGTCGCTATTGGCTTTGCTTTCTTCATTCTGCATCTTGATCCAGGTATCCGACAGGGAGGATACGGCTTCTTCGGCCAACCCGCTATAGTCATTTGGCTGATCGTGTGTCAGCGAGGTAAACAAAGCGCTGATCTGGTGTATTTTTAGCATATCCATTAACCTGGCGAGCATGGCCCTGACTTCCCCGCTGCTCCCTACTGTGACGAGACTGCTGATCGGATCGATGATGACGGTATGCGGTTTAAATTCCCGGATGTATTTGTGCAGGGACAAAAGATGCATTTCCAGACCATGCAGGG
>PLXD01000237.1 GCA_003151295.1 Chitinophagaceae bacterium
AACATTATTTAATGATTTACTCTTATGTTTTTGGGTTGAGTGCTTCCCTTATGACCGGGAATAAGACGATCGGCATAGCCCGGGCTTATGCAGGCGAGGGAACATTCTTATCTTTGGGGCATGCCTATCAACCGTGAGAAATTATCCCGTCAATTCGGGGAAGAATACAGGAAATTGAATGAGAACCAAAGGCTGGCCGTAGATAATATAGAAGGGCCCGTCATGGTCATCGCCGGTCCGGGAACGGGAAAAACCCAGATCCTGGCAGCCAGGATCGGCAAAATACTTCTGGATACGGATGCATTTCCGGGAAATATCCTTTGCCTGACCTATACCGAGGCAGGGACCCTGGCGATGCGCCGGAGGCTTCTCTCGTTTATAGGGCCGGACGCCTATAAGGTCAGTATCCATACTTTTCACTCCTTTTGTAACGATATCATCCAGGAGAACCTGTCGCTATTCGAAAAAAACAGCCTGGACCCCATTTCGGATCTTGAAAAGGTCCAGCTCTTCAAAATACTGATCGATGGATTCCCCAAGGATCACCCGCTCAAAAGGTACCGGGGCGACGTGTATTACGAGATAGGCAACCTGCAAAGCCTGTTTTCGGTCATGAAACGCGAAGGGTGGAACCCGGCATTCATCAGCGGCAAAATAGATGAATATATCGCCGGCCTTTCCCTCCGGGACGGGTATATTGCCAAAAGGGCTTCCAAAGAGTTTAAAAAAGGAGACCTCCGTACCGATAAGATAGAAGAGGAAAAGGAGAAAATGAACAAGCTCAGGGCTGCCGTAGGCGAATTCGACGCTTACCAGGAGCTTATGCGCCGGCGGGACCGGTATGATTTTGACGACATGATCAATTGGGTGATCCGGGCCTTTGAAGGCAATAAACAATTACTTTCCAATTACCAGGAACGCTATCAATATATCCTGGTCGATGAATACCAGGATACGAGCGGTACGCAGAACAGGCTGGTGAACCTGCTTATCAGTTATTGGGACCGCCCTAATATTTTCGTCGTCGGGGACGACGACCAGAGCATTTACCGCTTCCAGGGCGCCAACGTGGAAAATATGCTCGAATTCGCAAGTTCCTATAAAAAGGACCTCATGACCGTGGTGCTGACCGATAATTACCGCTCCACCCAACCCATTCTGGACATCTCAAAGACCCTGATCGATAAGAATGAAGAGCGTCTCGTAAAACAGATCCCCGGCTTGTCTAAAGACCTGGTGTCCAGCAAGCCCGGTATCCGGACGCTGATAGAGCCGCCGATCATCCGGGAATATCTGACCCAACGGCAGGAAATGGCCGGTATCGCCCTGCAGGTAGAAGATCTTGTAACCCNNACCCATAAAGGGGTGCAGCCCGGAAAGATCGCTGTGATCTATAAAGAAAACAAATACGGAGAGGAGCTGACCAAATACCTGCAACTGAAAAAAATACCCGTTTACAGCAGACGCAGCAGGGACCTTTTTGGGATCCCTTTTGCAGGAAAGATCATCCTTATCCTCCGCTACCTGGCCGCCGAACACGATACGCCTTATGGCGGCGATGAGATGCTGTTCGAAATCCTGCATTTCGACTTCTTCACCATCCCTCCCATCGAGATCGCCAAGCTTACGGTAGAAGTAGCCGATAAACAATTCGGTGAAGACAGGACCTCATTGCGAAGACTATTATCCGAAAGAGCCGGGCGCCCTCCCCTGGACCTCTTCGACAAAGGGTTGCCCCCGGGCATGAAGAAAGCAAGCTTCAGCCTGGAAAAGCTGATCGGAGATGTCCCCAATACGACCCTACAGGCCCTCTTCGAGAACATAATCCGCGATACCGGCATCCTGGCCCATATCATGAAGCATCCTGATAAGATCGGGCTTATGCAGATCCTGACGGCCTTGTTCGATTTCGTGAAAGAAGAGTCTCATCGCGATCCTGACCTGGACCTTCAGGGACTCGTTCAGATGATCGACCTCATGAAAGACAATGCGATCTCCATTCCACTGGTCCAGGTTGCCGGCAGCGATAAAGCCGTAAACCTGCTGACTGCTCATGGCTCTAAAGGTCTTGAGTTCGAATGGGTATTCTTCGCCGGTTGCAACGCCTCTTCCTGGGAAAAGAAACGCAAACCGGGTGGCGGTTATAAGTTTCCTGACACATTGTTCAACCAGGGCACGACCCCGGCCGACGAAGAGGAATTGCGCAGGCTCTTCTATGTAGCCCTCACCCGTGCAGAACTACAATTATTCATCTCCTATCCGCATTTCAAAAATGACGGTAAAGAGCTGGAGCCTTCCCTATTCATCGCCGAGATACTCGAAAAACATCCATTGCTGGTAGAGAAGATCCTGCTGGACGGGGAAACCATGGTGGCATTCGAATCCCTGCAGTTCAGCGAGATAGTAGCCCCGGAGATAGAAAGAACAGAGGAAGCCTTTATTGGCCGCATGCTGGAAAAATTCGTGATGAATGTGACGGCCCTGAACAACTACCTGAAATGCCCGCTCGAATTTTACTATAAGAACCTTATCCGCATCCCGTCTCCCAAGAACGAAGCGACGGAATTCGGATCGGCCGTACACTTTGCGCTGCAGCGCCTTTTCGAGAAAATGAAGGCCCATGCAGAAGAGCAATTCCCTTCCCGGGACGAAATGCTCCGGGATTTTGAATGGTATATGCGTCGACACCGGGAGAGCTTTACCAGGGAGGCTTTCGGGAGAAGAATGGAATATGGGCTACAGGTACTGACCGATTATTATAATAAATATATCCATCAATGGAACAAGATCGTCGCCGTGGAAAGGAATATCCGCAATGTAGTGGTTAAAGGGGTTCCCTTAAAAGGGAAGCTGGACAAACTGGAGTTTTCCGGAAAGGAAGTAACGGTTGTAGATTATAAGACAGGCGATATCGAAAAAGCCAGGGATAAGCTGGCTTCGCCTACTGACAAACAACCGGAGGGAGGGGATTATTGGAGACAGGCCGTATTCTATAAGATCCTTGTCGATCATTATGAACAAAAGGACTGGAAAGTGACCCATACGGAATTCGATTTTGTCGAGCCGGATAAAAAGAAAGAATACCGGAAAGTAAAAATACAGATCAGCCCGGAAGATATAAATACGGTTTCCCGGCAAATCCTTGANNTATACCGGGTGCGGCAAACCGGACTGTCACTGGTGCAATTTTGTAAAGACGAACGACCTGGCCATCGCCCTTCATGAGATTCACGAAGAAGAAGAGATATAACACGCCCGTGCCGTCTCCGGCAGACATATTTAAGGGATTATTAGCGAACCCCCTAACGGGCAATCGGTATAAACCACCTAAGTTTGCAAATATTTATTCCGACAAGTAAACAGTATGAATCCTAATAAGGTATTCTTCTACCTGATTCTGCTTTCCACGATCTTCATCGCCTTTCTGGGTAATTCAAGCTGTGCGGTCATCGTCCCACCGACCGGGGGTCCGAAAGATACGCTTCCTCCCAGGCTGGTCCTCGCTAACCCGCATAATTCATCCCTCCATGTCAGTGGCAATAAGATCGTTTTATATTTTGATGAGTATGTAGATGTAAAGGATGTGAGCGCGAACATCGCCGTTTCTCCCATTCCTAAAGTTAACCCGCTCGTAGAATCCAAACTCAAGGCCGTTACAGTAAAGATAAAGGACACGTTGCAACCCAATACGACCTATTCGATCAATTTCGGCAAGGCCATCCGTGATGTGAACGAGGGCAATATCCTGCGGAATTTCACCTATGTTTTCAGCACGGGCAGCTATATAGACTCCATGGAATATTCCGGAAGGGTATTGGTGGCCAATACCGGCAAAGCGGACAGTACCCTGATCGCAATTTTGCACCTGAAAAAGGATGATTCAGCCGTCGTAAAGGAACGTCCGCGTTATTTCACCCGGGTAGACAGCACCGGCCATTTTACGTTCCGGTACATTGCACCCGGGACCTATTACCTCTATGCCATGAAAGACGATGCCAATTCCCGGAAATACTTGTCTAAGAGCCAGTTATTCGCTTTTGCAGACTCTGCGGTCGTCATAGGGAAGAAAAATGTTTCCCTGACCCTTTATGCCTACGCCGAAAAAGATGATAAAACATCCGGTAAGACCTCGGGAAGCAAGAGCGGAACCGGTTCTAAACCAGCGGCCGAGAAACCAAAAGACAAGGAAAAAGACAAACGACTGCAATTCTCGACCACGATCAAGAATGGACAGTTTGACGTGCTGGACACACTGACCTTCGTGTTTGCCAATGCCCTGAAAATATTCGACAGTTCCCAATTGCGGTTTACCGATGAAAATTATAAGGATATCAGGAATTATCATTTCATCCATGATTCGACCAACAAAAAAATCACCCTCGTCTATAACTGGATGGATGTACTAGACACCAAATTCTACCTTATTGCCACCAAAGAGTTTGCCCAGGATTCCGCCGGAAGAAAGTTGCTGAAGACCGATACGATCCCTTTTTCGACGAAAAAGGAGAGCGACTACGGGGAAGTCGATCTCCGGTTCCGCAACCTGGACCTATCCAGGAATCCCGTCTTGCAATTCGTCCAGAGCGATGTCGTAAAACGCTCCTACGTCTTTAAAAGATCATCAGAATTCAAGATCAGGTTATTCGAGCCCGGAGAATATGAACTACGCATCCTCTACGATGACAATAAGAACGGCGTCTGGGATCCCGGGGAATTCTTTGGCAAACACAGGCAGCCGGAAAAAGTACAGCCCATCCGCAATAAATTAAACGTCAAGGCCAACTGGGATAATGATAAGGACATACCCCTGCCTTAATCCGCCAGTTGGCGGATTAAGGCTATTCCCTACCTTTGTAAAATGCAATTTTCCTCCGTCTTANNGGGAAAAAGACCGCGCTTCGCCTGGTATTGCACCTGCTGAAGCAGGAACCTTCTTCTGTTCAGGGCTTTGGCGAGACGCTGATCAAAATGAGGACGGAGATCAAATTCTGCCAGCGTTGTTACAATGTGGCCGACGCAGATATCTGTTCCATCTGCTCCAATTCAATGCGCAAACAGGAACTGATCTGTATTGTTGAAACCATCCGCGACGTGATCGCCATTGAAAACACGCAACAATATAGCGGAACTTACCATGTCCTCGGAGGCATTATCTCCCCCCTTGACGGGGTCGGCCCCGATCAGTTGAATATAGAATCCCTGATCCTGCGCGTACAGAAAGAGCAGATTCAGGAGCTGATCTTTGCCTTGAATCCCAATATACAAGGCGACACGACTATCTACTATATACAGAAAAAATTACAGGCTGCACGGATACCAGTCAGGATCACCACGATTGCCCGGGGGATCGCATTCGGCGGTGAATTGGAATATACCGATGAGATGACTTTGGCCCGTTCCATTACCAACCGGCTGCCAGTGGAAAATTATATGTCGGGCAAATAAGTGCTCCCTCTTGGCATGGCTTTACCCTTAGCACTCGTCGCCCATTGGTAATTCCAGGTTTTCTATATATCTTTGCAATGCTCAAGCAGGCGGATTTGTTTATTGTTCAACCTGCGGTTCTGACGCTTCGAATGAAGTGAAAGTAAAAACTGAACTAATAAACGACTGAAATAATCTCACTATAACTTCCAGCCGGTTATTTCCCTCGTAAGACAGCGTTCAGCATCATTTCGTCAAAACAGCGTTTACAGGTTTATTAAAGCGGTCAGCTTGCTGATGGTATTATCATCTATTCAATAAACATCCCATGCCGGAAGATGGGAAAAAGGAGGCGGGTATGCACACAATTAAGGATTATCTGAAAGAACGGATACTGATCATTGACGGGGCTATGGGAACCATGATCCAAAGACATAAGCTCGAAGAAAATGACTATCGGGGAGACCGGTTTAAAGACTGGCACTCCGACCTAAAGGGTAATAATGACCTTTTATGTCTTACCCAACCCGATATCATCCTGGGCATCCACCGGCAGTACCTGGAAGCGGGCGCCGATATTATAGAGACCAATACCTTCAATGCGCAACGGATCAGCCTGGCAGACTATCATATGGAAGAGCTGGCATTTGAATTAAACCTTGCTGCGGCCGGCATCGCTAAAAAAGCGGCAGCAGCATATACGGCCGCGAACCCCGACAAGCCCCGGTTCGTGGCGGGCGCTATCGGTCCGATGAACAAGACCCTGTCCTTGTCTCCGGATGTAAATAATCCCGGGTTCAGGGCGGTCAGCTTCGACGAAGTGGTCTCGGCCTATTACGAACAGATAAAAGGTCTGGTGGAAGGTGGGGTAGATCTCCTGCTCATCGAGACGATTTTTGATACCCTTAATGCCAAAGCGGCCATCTTTGCCATCAAAAAATATTTCAGAGATATAAACGAGCCTCGCGATAAGCGAGGCGAAGGTTACGAGCGAAGCTCAAAGCGAGAATTGCCCATCATGATCAGCGGAACCATCACCGATGCAAGCGGTCGCACGTTAAGCGGGCAGACCCTCGAAGCCTTCTATATCTCGGTAATGCATGCCAGGCCGCTCAGCATTGGCCTGAATTGCGCCCTGGGAGCCGTCGAAATGCGTTCGCACATAGAAGAGTTGAGCCAGATTGCCGCCTGTTATACTTCCGCCTATCCCAATGCCGGGTTGCCTAACACCATGGGAGAATACGACGAACAACCCGAACAGACTGCCCACTTCATCGAAGAATGGGCCGAACAGGGATTCGTAAATATAGTGGGGGGCTGTTGCGGCACCACCCCGGATCATATCCGGCATATTGCAGACCATGTTAAAAAGATCAAACCCAGGCAATTGCCTGTAGTGGAAAAAGAACTGGTCGTTTAGTGAGTGATCAGTAGTGAGCGGATAGCAACGAATAATTGAATGCAAAAAAGATATAGCGAAAAATGTCAGAAACTACTATCATAAAACCCTTTCTCCGTTTATCAGGTCTTGAACCCCTTGTCATCCGTCCCGAAACGAATTTCGTAAACGTTGGCGAGCGTACATACGTCACGGGTTCAAAAAAATTCGCCCGCCTCATCCGGGAGAACAAATACGAAGAAGCGCTGAGCGTAGCCCGTCAGCAGGTAGAGAACGGCGCCCAGATATTGGATGTGAACATGGACGATGCCTTGCTCGACGGGGAAAAAGCCATGGAGACCTTCCTTAACCTTCTGCAGGCCGAACCCGATATCGCGAAGATCCCGGTGATGATCGATTCCTCCAAGTTCTCGATCATAGAGGCCGGCCTGAAATGCGTGCAGGGGAAATGCATCGTGAACTCCATCTCCATGAAAGAAGGCGAAGAAAAATTCATTGAACAGGCGATCACCTGTAAGAGCTACGGAGCGGCGGTGATCGTAATGGCATTCGACGAGAACGGCCAGGCGGATACTCTCCGGAAAAAAGTGGATATCAGTTGGAGAGCCTATAAAATACTGACGGAACAAGTGGGTTATGATCCGGAGGACATCATCTTCGATCCGAATATATTCGCCATCGCCACAGGTATCGAAGAGCATAACAACTATGCGGTGGACTTTATCGAATCCATCAAAGAGATCAAACAAAAAATGCCGCTGACTAAAATAAGCGGCGGCGTTAGCAATATGTCATTTTCTTTCCGTGGCAACGAGACCGTGCGGGAAGCCATGCATAGCGTATTCCTGTATTACGCGATCAGGGCCGGTATGGACATGGGCATCGTAAATGCCGGTCAGCTGGTCGTATATGATGAGATCGAACCCAGATTAAGGGATCTTTGTGAAGATGTGATCCTGAATCGCAATGACGAGGCGACCGATCGGCTACTCGCTTTTGCCGAAACAGTGAAGGCAAAGGACAAAGTCGAAATCAAAGACGAGGCCTGGCGTAAGAAAGAAGTGGAGGAACGCCTCAAACACGCCCTNNTGTTCCTGCCACAGGTCGTGAAGAGTGCGAGGGTAATGAAAAAATCGGTGGCCGTACTCACTCCTTATATAGAGGCTGAAAAAGAAGAACGTCGATTGGCGCATGAAAAAGCCGGCACCGAGAACGAGGAAGGAGCGGGTGCAGCCAAAATCCTGCTGGCCACCGTCAAAGGGGATGTGCATGATATCGGAAAAAATA
>PLXD01000472.1 GCA_003151295.1 Chitinophagaceae bacterium
GATCCTCCTGCAGACGAGGCTATTCCAGGTCGATGTGTCCACCACCCCTTCGATCCCGCCCGTCGCGGGTGACACGGCCTGGGCCGCCTGGCACCCGGACTTTGCATTCTATGACGTCGTCATTCAAAATACGAACAATATCGAAAATCCCAGGTTCCGCTGGCCCCGGCCGGTAGAGATAGCATTGGAAACATATGTCAGCAGAGGTGGGGGATTGTATATCCTCCATTCAGCCAATAACGCATTTCCGCACTGGAAAGAATATGACCGCATGATCGGCCTGGGCTGGCGCTCCAAAGAGACCGGCTACGCCCTGGAGATCGATGACAAGGGCCGGATCCTGCGCATCCCCCCTGGACAGGGCGAATCCACCAATCACGGGGACAGAACAGACGCCACCCTCCGAATCCTGCACCGTCACCCGATCAACAAGGGATTTCCCGACCAATGGAAAACAGCTTCCATGGAGATCTACCGCTTCGCCCGTGGCCCCGCCAAACACATGGAAGTCCTCTCCTATGCCTACGATTCCGCCAGCCATACAAACTGGCCCGTGGAATGGATTGTCAAATACGGAAAGGGCCGGGTTTACAATTCCAGCATGGACCATCTTTGGAAGGACCAAACCTTCCCTATCAGTTATAAATCCATTGATTTCCAAACGATTGTGGTTCGTGTGACCGAATGGCTGGGCACCGGAAGCGTGAGCTTCCCCATACCGGCGGATTTCCCTACCCGGGACTCGATCCGCACCCGCGAATGGGAATCAAAATAAGGCCTTGCCGCCGCAATTATTTTGGGTCTTTTTCGTTTACACAACACCCTCATAATATGTCTATTGAATAAAATTCGACCCTCAGATTTCTAATTTTTTGATTATTAACTATTTATGAAATTGATGCCGTTTTTATTCCGGAAAGGAAAGGGGGTTTTCATCGTTATTTTATTTTGTACCTGCTGGGGATTGGCCCCGGAAGCTTCCGCCCAATTGAGGGATGGCGTCAACCTGCCGGACCACGACGATAAATTTTATCACCTGGGCCTCGCCCTGATTTATAATTCTTCGCACCTCCAGGTGAGCGCCCATCCCCAGTTCCTGAAAAGCGACACGGTATTGTCCATCAACCCGTTAAACACGGGTGGCTTCGGGGTGGCGGGCATGCATACCCTGACATTCAGCAAGCACTGGGAGTTCAGGGTCGTCTTCCCCGAGCTGCAGTTCTCCTATAGAAACCTCGAATACCATATCAATTACCCCGCTTCTGGCGAACAACCGGTCTCGACCAAACGCATAGAATCAATCCTGCTGGGCTTCCCCTTGCAGGCCAAATTCCTTTCGGACCGCATCGATAATTTCAAGGTGTATATGCTCGGGGGGTTCAACTACCAGTATGATCTCGCTTCCAATGCCTCTGCCCGCAAGGCCCAGGACCTGGTGAAGCTGCAGCCGACCAATTTCAGCTTTGAGGCCGGACTGGGATTCCAGTTTTTCTTCCCGGTCTTCATCCTCTCCCCCGAGTTGAAATTCAGCGACGGCCTCATGAATATCCATGCCCGCGATCCGAACCTGAAATACTCTAATGTCATCGACAAGCTGAAGTCACGCATGATCGTGTTCTCCCTGATCTTCGAGGGATAACCGAGCGAAGCGAAGGTTAGGAACGAGAGAAAGCGAGGAACGAAGCTTTGACGAAGTTCGGAGCGAAGCGTACCCGAGCAAAGCGAAGGGTAGGACTGAGAAGGACCAAGGAACGACGGTCCGACGAAAGTCGCAGGAACGAGGAAAAGCGAGGGACGAAGCTTTGACGAAGTTCTAATAATCATACTGCCTGCGGAACATATTCATCCGGATCCCCGCCGTGATCGTCGTCGAGTTGGAAGACTTGTAAACCCCGCTGGGGTCGTTCACGGAATATTTCCGGTACATCGCCGATAACTCGAGGAAGAGGTTCTCCCTGCACTCCCACGAAACCAGCCCGGAGATATTGATGCATTTGGCCGGGATGCCACTGCCGATACTGAAGCCGTAATCGCGCGGGCGGGTATTGTAATTCTCTAAGATATTGCTGCCGAAGTTCACCCCTGCGGAATCCACTCCCTGCTTGTAATAGATGATCTTACCTTCCACGTTCCATCGATAGGCGGGCTGGTAGCGCGCGATCGCGATGACCTCCCCGAAATTGGCGCCCAGCGGATGGGCCATAGGCTGGTTGTAATGGGAAAAGCTCGATACGGAATCGCTATGCGCATACGTGTAGGGACGCACGATATTCGTCTCCAGCTGCAGGTCCAGGTTCTTCAACCCGAAGGCATTGATATATTTGGCGCCGAGCTGCAAACCCTGCTTGTTGCCCCACCAACCGCAGGAATAATGGCGGATCTGGTCCAGCACGAACTCGTCGATGATCAGTTGCCCGTAGAACTGGAACGAATGAGCGATATTGGCCTTGAAGTCCAGCCCTGCTGTCGTCTTGTCGGGACTGCCATTCTCTTGCTGGGCGGCGACCAGGAAGATCACCGGGTTCAGGTAAGAGAAATCGAAATACTGGGCTCGGCTGTAAACGATGTTCTCGTATAAGCCCAGGTTAAGCCATTTGGTGGCATCGAAACTCAGGTGATGGACGACCGCGTATTTCTTCGGGTATTCATAATCGCCCAGGGCATGCTGACTGACCAGCTCCATGAAAATATTCTGGTAGTTGAACTTCCAGATATGGGTATTGAGTTTCAGGAACGTGTAAGGAGCGGCATTGTCGGAGAGGAACAGGCTGCGATAGCCGTTGCCTATAAAATTCTTGTCGTAGCCGAACTGTACGCTGAAATATTTCCAGACATCGAAATAGATCGAGCCACGTGCATCGAAATAGTCCACCGCCGTCGTCTTGAAGGGCTTATAATAACCGGCGCCCGGTACGGCGGAGAACTCGGAGATCCGGTCCATCACGAATTGAGGTCCGCGCTCCTGGTTGTCTGTGAGATAAGTAGAGAAGCCCAAATGAGGGCCGATCTGTCCCCGCAGGGTGACCCCCTTCGAATTGAGGAATACCGTTTGGTCATTCCCGCTCTCCTTGGATTGCAGCTGCTGGATCACCGGATCGACGGTCAGGAAAAAATCCTTGTCCCGCACCAGCACGAAGTTGGCTTGGGTCGTATAAAAAGTATTAAAAATAGGATGTTTGCTTTTAAATGCCGATTGATCGCCCGGCGCCCACTCACTGTTGTTCATCAACAGCTCCTGCAGGCTGGACTGGTCCACCTTCGAGAAACTGTAACGCGCCGATGCGCCGGAAGCGATGCGGAAAGAATCCGCCTGCGCAGCCGATTGGGCGGCAAGCTTTCGGCTGATGGGCTTGGCCGCCGTGAGATTCAGGTCATGGTTCTTCTGCTCCAGGATCTCCAGCCTGTCCATGAAATGATCGAATTTTGAGCCCTCCGGCATCGTCGTCGATTGAGCAAAACCGGTCGCGGGTAAAAGACCCGGTAGAATAAGCCCCAAAATTATACAGTCTCTTAGCAGGGTTTTAATAAATTGCGTCATGTTGGTTATTGATTACAAACGGATCAGCTCAATTAATAGACTGGCAATCAAAATACAAGATATGCAAAATTACCTGATTAAAAATATTTCCATCGTCAATGAAGGCCGGATATTTCCCTCCGATCTGCTGATTCGGAATGGACGTATCGAAAAGATCGCACCCTCCATACAGGCCGCCGGGGCCACCACCGAGATCGACGGGACCGGAAAATATTTATTGCCCGGTGTGATCGACGACCAGGTACATTTCCGTGAGCCTGGGCTGACCCATAAGGCGACGATCTATAGTGAGGCGAGGGCTGCCGTGGCCGGGGGAACCACTTCCTTCATGGAAATGCCCAATACCGTGCCGCCCGTCTTCACGCAGGAGTTGCTCGAACAGAAATACGGGATCGCTTCCCGCAGTTCCCTGGCGAACTATTCCTTCTACATGGGCACCTCCAACGACAATGCGGAAGAAGCCCTGCGGACCAATGATAAAAAAACGGAGGTCTGCGGAATAAAAATTTTCATGGGCTCTTCGACAGGCAACCTCCTCGTGGACAACTATCTCACCCTCGACCGGCTGTTCCGTGAGAGCGAGGTGTTGATCGCCACCCATTGCGAAGACGAGAAGATCATTAAACGCAACCTGGACCGGCTCCTTGCCGAAGGCCGGCCCCTCGTACCCGCCGACCACCCGCTGATCCGGGACGAAGAAGCCTGCTTCGAATCCTCTCTGGCCGCCATCCAATTCGCACAAAAACATGGCAGCCGCCTCCATATCTTCCATCTCTCGACGGAAAAGGAGATGCAGCTCTTCAGCAACATGCTGCCGCCCGAAGAGAAACGCATCACCGCCGAAGTATGCGTCCATCACCTGCATTTCACCAGCGATGACTATGCGCGGTTAGGCAACCGGATCAAATGCAATCCCGCCATCAAGGCCCCGCACAATCGCAAGGCCCTGTGGAAGGCCCTGCTCGACGACCGTCTCGACCTCATCGCCACCGACCACGCCCCGCATACACTCGCGGAGAAAGGCTATTATTATGATGAAGCGGGCAACCTGACTCCCCTCCCTCCGGGTGGGCTGGTGGGGGCCGCCGGCCTCCCCCTGGTCCAGCATTCCCTGTCCCTGATGTTGCACTATGTGCAGCAGGGCGCGATCAGCCTGGAGAAATGCGTGGACAAGATGAGCCATGCCGTAGCCCGCTGCTTCCGCATCGCCGAACGAGGCTTCATCCGCGAAGGCTATTTTGCCGACCTGGTCATCGTGGATCCGAACCGGCCCTATACCGTGAATCCCGATAATATATTATATAAGTGCGGCTGGAGCCCGCTGGAAGGATTTCAGATGCCTGCTTCCGTCACCCATACTTTTGTAAACGGGCACCTGGTTTATGGAAATGGCGTATTCGATGAGTCTCAATGGGGTATGCGCTTGCGGTTTGAGGCAGTTTGAGACGGTTTGATTTGAGTCTGCAGCAGTTCGAGACAATTAAGCATGGTGCAGGAGCGGGGAAGCTATGGTATTTTTGGACAAAAACCGATTGACTAGTCAATCGACAAAACCCAAAAAAGACACACCCACCCCCCCCGCATTTAATAAAAAAACAAGCCCTAACCGATTAACGATACGGAATTCATTTCGATCAGCAACGCTCTACAATTATGGAAATCGACAAAACCACCTACGAAGACCTTTCTCTCTTCAGCCATGAAGAGGAGTTCTCTATCTTCCACAAGCTGGACTGCACCCACACGCGCGGGGGGCGAGACCGTTTGCTGGAACTTTTCAACGATCCCTTCAGCGATATCGGCGCCATCAGGGACACCCAGCAGATCCTCTCCCTGATCATACAACATGCCGACAAGTGGCCCTCCTCGATCAGCAACGGCACCATCATGGTCATGGAGAAATTCTACGAGACGGCCATCGACGACATCCCTCCGCAGCGCGTCTTTCCCTACCCGCACTTTTACCGGCTCTTCCACGCGCCGGACTATTCACTGGTCTGTTATTCCGTCGGTCATTTCGGCGATTTCGTCCGGGGCATGGACAAACTGGTAGCCCTCCTCGACTGCGAGGAGAGTCCCGCAAGGCTGAGAACGCTTATGCAGCGGGTCGCACGCCTGCTGGAACCCGAGAGTATCCGCTCCCTGGTAGAAACGGAACCAGGCAAAAAGCCGACTCCTTCCCAGGCTCTCTACTACGGCCACTTTCTCCGCAACCGGTTCCGGAATGCGACGCATGAGTTGATCGCCATCCACAATCAACTGGAAGCCTGGTATTCGATGGCCATGGCTACCCGCAAATACGGTCTCTGCTTCCCGGAACTCCTCGACCAACCCGAACCTGCCGTGGAAGGCAAAGGCCTGTTCCATATCCTCCTGCCGGCCCCCGTCTCCTACAACGTGACGCTGGACCAGCAACACAATTTCATGTTCCTCACGGGCGCCAATATGGGCGGAAAGAGCACGTTCATCAAAGCCGTCGGGATAGCCGTCTTCCTCGCCCACCTCGGCATGGGAGTACCGGCTACGACTATGCGGCTCACCCTCTTCGAAGGCGTCCTTAGCAATATAAATGTTGTGGACAATATCGTGAAAGGAGAAAGCTACTTCTTCAACGAAGTGCAGCGCATCCGCAATACCCTCCTGAAGATCAGCGGACGTCAGCGATGGCTGGTGCTGATCGACGAACTGTTCAAGGGCACGAACGTGCAGGACGCCATGAAGNNGTGTTCCTCTACCGTCATCAAAGGACTGATCCGCATCCCCACTTCCCTGTTCATTCTCTCCACCCATCTCTACGAGATCGGCGAAGAGCTCAGGCAATACCCGAATATCCTCTTCTCCTACTTCGAGACCAATGTAAAGGACGACGAGCTCGAATTCAGTTACCAGTTGAAGGACGGCATCAGCAATGACCGCCTCGGCTACCTGATCCTTAAAAGAGAGAAGGTCGTGGAAATGCTGGAGCGGCTCTGAGCGACCCCCTCCGTATCAATCGATTCACCACGCATCAATCGAATCTTCCTGCGACCCGTTGCCCTCACTCGCCGGCAAACGACAAGCGGTGCAAAAATTTATACGACGGCGCCGGAAATGGCAAGGAATAATTGCCTAACTTCCCCGCCTAACCGGAGGAGGGAAGAAGATGCTGGTCAAAACTTTTGGAAGCGCCATCTATGGGGTCGAAGCGACCACCATCACCGTGGAAGTCAATGTCACCGCGGGCCTGCATACCTTCGTCGTCGGCCTGCCCGATAATGCGGTAAAAGAGAGCATCCAGCGTGTAGAAAGCGCCATCAAGTCCAACGGTTATTATATGCCACGCACCAAGCTCGTGGTAAACCTTGCACCCGCCGATATCCGCAAGTCGGGATCGGCCTTCGACCTGCCCATCGCCATGGGGGTATTGGGCGCTACCGAACAGATCGCCCATCCCAGGCTGCTTACAGACTATATCATGATGGGGGAACTCAGCCTCGATGGCAGCATTCAACCCCTCCGGGGCGCCCTGCCCATGGCCATTCAGGCCCGCCGGGAACAGTTCAAAGGGATCTTCGTTCCCCGGCAGAACGCGCGGGAAGCAGCCATCGTCAATAACCTGGAAGTCTATGGCATCTCCCATATCCGCGAAGTGATCGAATTCTTTAACGGAGAAAGAGGTAAATCGATCAAAGGCAGATCCAGCGAATCGGTTCTGCAACCCATTCAGGTCCATACCCGCGAGGAGTTTGCGGACAACGGTTACAGCCCCGCATACGCAGCAACGTTGGGTTATGGCGCCAATCCCCGGACCGATCTGTCCCCCGAACCCGACTTCAGCGAGGTCAAGGGACAGGGCAGCATGAAAAGGGCCCTCGAAGTCGCGGCGGCAGGCGGTCATAACCTCCTGCTGATCGGTCCACCGGGCGCGGGCAAGACCATGATCGCCAAAAGAATGCCGGCCATCCTGCCACCGCTCACCCTGCAGGAAGCCCTGGAAACCACCCGCATTCACAGTGTGGCAGGCAAACTTCCTGAACAGGCCACGCTGATCGCACGACGCCCCTTCCGAAGTCCCCATCATACTATTTCCGATGCAGCCTTGGCCGGCGGCGGCGCAAATCCCCAGCCCGGCGAGATCTCCCTGGCCCATAACGGGATCCTTTTCCTCGATGAACTGCCCGAATTCAGGCGCAGCGCACTGGAGGTGATGAGGCAACCGATGGAGGAAAGAAGGGTGACCATCAGCCGGACAAAAATGGTCGTCGATTTCCCCGCCGCTTTCATGCTGCTGGCGGCGATGAATCCCTGCCCCTGCGGCTATTACAATCACCCCGATAGGGAATGCACCTGCCCGCCCGGAGCCGTACGAAAATATCTACATAAGGTCTCCGGCCCCCTGCTCGACCGGATCGACCTGCATATCGAAGTCGTGCCCACTCCCTTCCCGGTTCTGTCGGACAGCCAGCCCGCAGAGAACTCGGCCACGATTCGGGAACGTGTCATCAAGGCCAGGGAGATCCAGACAGCACGCTATAATGGATACCCGGATATCCATTGCAATGCACAAATGAACAGCAAGTGGATGGAGGAAGTTTGCAAACTCGCCCCTGCAGGACAAAATCTCCTGCGGGTCGCCATGGAAAGACTGCGGCTGTCGGCACGCGCTTATGATCGTATCCTTAAAGTGAGCCGTACCATCGCCGACCTGGAAGGCAGCGGCATCATCCGGCCGGAATACCTCGCCGAAGCCATTCAATATCGTAGCCTTGACCGGGAAGGATGGGGTGCTTAACCAAATTTCTTAACGCACGACCCGGAGCTTGCTGACCCTGGCATCGCGTGTAATGCCAAAAAGGGAAAATAATTTGTTAAAGAAATAGCCCAGGGTCTGGATCGCTGTTTTATATATGATCCGAAGATCCAGCAAGAAGCCGGCATTGCGTATATAGAAGGCATCCCATTGGTAACGCCGGAAGATACTTTCAAAATGCTGGGCCGGTCCGCGATAACCCTTAATCTGCGCAAGCCCTGTAATGCCGGGACGCATCAGGTGCCTGAATTCATAGGTTTCCACCATTTCGGCAAAAGTAGTACAATCCTTATGCATGTGGGGTCGCGGCCCTACAATGCTCATCTGGCCGAGTAATACGTTTATAAACTGCGGCAATTCGTCGAGGTTGGACTTGCGGAGAAAATTCCCTACTCGGGTGATCCTTATATCGTTTTCCACAGCCTGCCTGGAATGGGCTTCCTTATTGACATACATAGTACGCAGTTTCAAGCAGGGAAAGGATTTTCCCCGGTAGCCGACACGGCGTTGAATGAAGAAGATTCCACCCTTCGAATCCAGCCGTATGAGAATGGCCAGCAAAGGAATTAACCAACTGAGCACTAACAGGATGACAAGGACGGATACCACCATATCAAAACTTCTTTTCAGTAAGAGGTAACGAAATCGTTCGGTTTCATTTTTCCTCAGGATTATCAAGTCCTTCCGGATCGTTGCACTCCTTTCAACAAATAAGGTTTCTTTTACGGGTCCTACCATTACTCTTTCTTTTGTGTTCTTAATGAAGGTAAATCGGTCATCAATTGTTGCTCGTATTCTCTTCTCGTTGCATTGCTCTTTTTCGCCGGCTGTACTTTTCGGACCGTTTCAATAATGACCTCAAACAGAAAGTAATTTATCTCTGAGATTAATGATTTGTTAAAAAAATATTCACAATTCCTTGTATTCCATTTTCTAACGACTAATCCCCAGACAATTTATCTTTACGGAACGTTGCATCTGCTCTACGGCTTAAAACAACTTATCCCTTCTGTCTCCTCATCCATCTATTCTATCTCCTAATCTATCTATAAAGAAGAGCTAAATAATCATGCCAACTTACCCATAACCCAGCATCCGCCCGCGACGATCCCCCCGGATATACTGCCGGGAAACTCATCATCAAGGCTTTAGGCGCGCTAATAGCTAACATTAATAGAGCCTTATGTATTTTTCACATCCCGCCGGGAGTCAGAACACTCCCCTAAATAACCAAGGATAGCCCACTGGAACAGGGGTGACTGTGCAAGAATCATTATCTGCAAGGAATCGTTAAAATAAACTTAAAATCTCAATCGTCAGGTTAGACCGAACCCGCGCCCGAAAGTTTACTTAGCGGTCTGATGCGGTGTGATTGTTTTACGCGACCTGGTTGTTTACTCACCAACATAATCGTTTACACTTATGCGTAACACGACTCTCTTCCTCTATCGCCTAAAACTCAGTATCTGAGACAATTTACAAGTAAAACGTTGCACCATTTTGTTAATTTTTTTACAACGCAAAGCTGTTAATTTGCCTGCTTAACTTTTTAGCGCTTTTATTGTGCTCATGCACATTAATTTTTAACAGCTAACTTTGGAGCCGATTCAAAAATCAATGACCAGTAATGAAAATAGGAATAGACGCCAAATGGTATTTTAATGGTCCGGTGAGCGGAAAAGTAATATTGCAAAATGTCCTGCCGGAGTTGATCCGGCAATTTCCCGATCATGAATGGTGTCTCTTCATGGATAAAGCGGACAGGGGTAAGCCGCTGCCCTTTACCGCTTCAAATGTCAGTATCCGTTATGTATGGGCGGGCCTTAATATGCTGTCCAATTTATTCGTCCTGCCTTCCTATATTAAAAAATTCAGGCTGGAACTGGTGCTTTATCAGACCTTTCCCGCCAAAGTCCGGAACTGCCGGGCAGTCGCTTTCATCCACGATGTCCTGTACGAACATTTCCCCGGCTATTTCACCGGGAAAGAGCTGCTCTATCTCAAACCGCTACGATGGCTGGCCCCCCACGCAGACAGGATCGTCACTACCACCGATACTGTAAAAAAAGACTTGCTGAAATTCGGGTACGCCAGGGATCCTACCCGGGTAGATCTGGCCCCCCTGGGGGTGAGCCCGGTCTTTAAACCCCTGCTCCTCCATGACCCTTTGCGAATAGAGCAGGTCCAGTCCCATTACCGGCTGCCTCCGGAATTCCTGCTCTTTGTCGGGCGGCTGAATATCAGAAAGAATATCGGCAACCTGTTAAAAGCATTGCCTCTCCTAGAAGACCGGAAGATCCCCCTGGTGATCGTAGGAGAAGAAGACTGGAAGTCGCCCAGGCTGCAGGAATCGCTGTCCGATGAACGGGTCAGCGGCCGGGTGCAATTCACCGGAAGCGTGAGCGATGAAGATTTACCGGTGATCTATGCCCTCGCGAAAATATTTTGTTATCCTTCTTTTGCGGAAGGCTTCGGCCTTCCACCCCTTGAAGCGATGGCTTCAGGAATCCCCGTCGTGGTTTCCGATACCACCTCCTTACCGGAAGTATGTGGACCGGCAGGCAATTACATCGATCCGCAAAAACCGGAGAGCATTGCGAACATGATCGATAAAATACTGACTGACAAGGACCTATATAAGGAAAAAGCAGAAGAAGGATTGCTGCGGGCCCGGCAGTTCAGTTGGGAAGCTTCGGCCTCCGCGTTGATGAAAAGCCTGTTGCGGGCAGCGGAAACACCCGCCAGTCAAACCAACCGAACCCATGCGAACCCCGAAAGCACTCAACCCGAAAGCACTCAACCCGAAAAATTATTAAACAAATAGGATGATAATAGGCATTCTCGGTACAAGAGGTATCCCCAATGTATACGGCGGATTTGAGCAATTCGCGCAATACCTGGCCCTGGGCCTGGTCGAAAAGGGGAATACTGTCTATGTATATAATTCCAGCGACCACCCTTATAAGCAGCCTGAATGGAAAGGGGTCCGTCTCATTCATTGCCGGGACTGGGAGAACTGGATCGGTACGGCAGGACAGTTCGTCTATGATTACAATTGTTTCAGAGATGCTGCCGGAAGGGGTTTTGATGTTTTGCTGCAGTTAGGTTACACGAGCAATTCCATCTGGCATCGCCTCTGGCCGCGGGATACCGTCAATATCATCAATATGGATGGGCTCGAATGGAAGCGCAGCAAGTATAGCAGGCCTGTACAGAAATTCCTGCTGTACGCCGAGAAACTCGCCGCAAAAAAAGGAGACCTGCTCGTAGCCGATTCANNACATTCCTTACGGGGCCGAACCCTTCGAAACACCCGAACCGGCCTTCCTGGAAAAGTTCGGTCTCCGGCCCGGCGGTTACTACCTGCTGGTAGCCCGAATCGAACCGGAGAATAATATAGAAATGATCATACAGGGATATTTAGGTTCCTCACTGGAAAGACCCCTGGTGATCGTTGGCAACGTGGGGAATGTATTTGGACAACTTCTGCAGGCCCGCTATCAGCAACCCTCCCTGCGCTTCGCAGGAGCCGTCTATGACCCGGGGCAGATCAATAACCTGCGCTATTATTCCGCCCTTTATTTCCACGGACATTCCGTCGGAGGCACCAACCCGTCCCTGTTGGAAGCCATGGCCTGTCGTTGTAATATTGTGGCACATGACAATATTTTCAACAGGGCCGTACTGACGGACTGTGCACGATACTTTTCCGATGCAGCGGGTATTACCTCTCTCATCGGAGAAACTTTCCCAAATGATTATGCGCAGCGGAATATGGATAAAATAAAGGAACAGTATCACTGGCCTGCCATCATCAACGAATACGAACAGCTATTTCATAAAGCACTTGAAAATAAAAAAAATGGACATCTCTGAATTTAACCGGCTTCATACCACAAGTCACTATTCCCGGCACCCCTGGGAGATCGCAAGAGGTAAAGCGCTTGTCTCCCTGATCCGGGGAAACATTCCCGGCCGCCCGGCGGCCCTCGTGGATGTAGGCAGCGGAGACGCTTATATCACCAACCTCCTGCAGGGACAAAAGATGGCGGACGCTTTCTTCGCGATAGACAATGCCTACACGCCAGATATTATCGGCTCCCTCCAGAAAAACAATGACGACTCCCCCGTCGGCTATTATATCAGCATCGAAAAATTCCAGGAAAGCCATCCGCGGGTAGACAAAGCGCTCTACCTCTGCATGGATGTCCTGGAACACCTGAAAGAAGAAGGCGAAGTGCTGGACCTGATCGCCCGCAAACCCATTCCGATTGCTAACGTCGATCCGATTTCAAATGTTGTTCCTGTTGATCCGGCCTATTATTTCTTTACCGTGCCGGCCTTCCAATCGGTATTCTCCAACCACGATACACTCCTGGGCCATTACCGGAGATATACCGTCGGCCGTTTTGAAAAGGTCCTGACGGACAAGGGACTCACGGTGATCAGCAGTGGGTATTTCTTCTTTTCCCTGCTGCTCCTCAGATGGTTCGAAAAAAAGATGCTGCGCAAAAAAGACTATTCCATAGACAACTGGAAGGGAGGTCCGCTGAAAACAAAGATCCTGACTTCGATCCTCTTTGTGGATTTCAAAATCGGGGACCTGTTAAAAAAATGCGGAATCAGGCTTCCCGGCCTTTCCTGTTATTGCATATGCAAAGCCTCCTAAAACTATAAAGTTGCCGAAAGCCATAAAGTCGCTGAAAAACCATAAACAGATATAAAAGATCTCATGAAAAAAATAAGTCGGGTAAATGACTGGCTGAAAAAAAATGTGCTGGCCGCCTCCTCCTTACTGGCCGTCATCCTCGTTTACAAATTGGGATATGGATTGAAAACCCTGAATCCTGAAAATACCGGCTGGCTGATGATCGTCAGGCATGATTGGGGAACGCATTACCTGGGCTGGTTCTTCTACCGGAATGAACCCTGGAGCTGGCCGCTGGGACATATATCCCGTTATTTCTACCCGATCGGTACGAATATAGGGTTCACCGATTCCATTCCCCTGCTGGCGCTCCCCTTTAAATTATTGGCGCCCCTGTTGCCTGCCGATTTCCAGTATTTTGGAATCTGGTTGTTCTCCTGTTACCTGCTGACAGCCTGGTTTACCATTCGCCTGCTGCGGACTCTCCGGATCGGCGACCTCTTCATCTTCCCCTTGGTCCTGTTCATCCTTACCAATCCCGTCCTGGCTTACCGGGGACTGCACCCTGCTTTATGCGCACAATGGATGCTGATCGCATCCCTCTACTACTATTTCAGGGACAGATCCCCCGAAAATATCCGAAAGACCTTACGCTACCAGTTCATTTTGCTGATCCTGTCCGCCCTGACCAATCCCTATCTCTGTATGATGATCCTGGGATTCAACGTGACACTTGCCATCAGGCTATGCCGTTATGACAAGCTAATCGGCTGGAAGCGCTGCCTGGGCTACCTGCTGGGCTGCGCCGCATCCCTGCTTTTCACCTGGTATGTAATCGGAATGATCAGTTTTGAAAAAAGGGAAAGCCTGAATGTAAATGGAGGCTATGGCTTATATGGCTGGAACCTGAATTCCTTATACAACCCCTTCGGATGGTCGTCCTTAGTGCCTCAGCAGAAGCAATTGTATATCCAGCAATACGAAGGATTCAGTTACCTGGGCATGGGTATATTCCTGATGCTGGCGGGCGTGATCGTATACCTGCTGATCCGCCAGCTGCTAACGGGCCGCTGGAAGCAGGCAGAAAGCCGGGAGAGATTGGGCGGAAACCCTTCTGCCATTTCCCTGACCCCCTTGCTCATCCTGTCCGTCCTCATGGCCCTGTTTGCGATCTCGAATAAGGTCTCCTTCGGGGATAAACTCCTGTTCACCGTGCCGGTCCCTGCGATCCTGATCAATACCGGTGAAATATTCAGGGCCAGCGGCCGATTCTTCTGGATTCTTTATTACCTGATCTTTTTATTCCCGCTGGTAGTGATTGCAGGCAGCCGTCTCCGGGCATCGATGAAGTGTTCCCTCCTCGTCCTGGCCCTTTGTATTCAACTATACGATACGAAATTGCTGCTGACATTCCGAAGCCCCATTGAAGGCGCTTACCAGCCTCCGCTCGACAACAATTGGAATACCCTGATCGGTCATTTCAATAAGATCATCATGTATCCGCCTTACGAGGCTACTTACCTGACAAATATGGACTACCAGGATTTTTCTTACCTGGCTGCTAAGGCAAAAAAACCGATCAATATCGGCTATGTGGCAAGGGAAGACACGCACCGGATGGAATACCAATCCGATTCGCTCAACCAGGCCCTGGAGGAGAACCATGTAGATCCCGGTGCCTTATATATTACGACGGCTACACAGTTGAACCCGTTCTCCATCCCCCTCAAAAAAGGTTCCTTACAATTGAACACGCTGGACAATTATTATTATTTGTTCAGCACGGGTGGTCAGGATTCCCGGCTGGTGCAGATCAGCGCCGCCCTGAATGCGCGGTCGCCCCAAAAGCTGAACTCCGTCTCCGCACTTCTCGGCAGGATGCCCGTCTTCCAAGAGACTACTCCCATAACCGACAGAATCGACAGAGCCCCCCGCGCCGGTTCCAATGCGCATCTTGCCGATTCCATCACCTATCGCTTTGAAAAGGACAACGACCTGCCCCTCTATTTGCATGTGAGCGGCTGGGCTTTTATAGCAGGGAAAAAGAATAATGCGGGAGATTCCATATTTATATTCCTGAATCCCGATAAGAAACCTTACCCCAACGATCCCGATAAGTCTGTTCCCGGCAAGTCATATATCGCTTACGCACTTCCATTCAAACGTCCCGATATCACTGCCTTTTTTAAAGCAGACCAACTCGATGGTGCCGGTTTCAAGGCCGTCATTTCAAAGGAGAAACTCGAACCGGGCTCGTATCAGATGGGGATTGCCATTAAGGATGCCGGCGGCAGGTGGGTATACCAAAGGACCGGGCAGGAGATCAGCGGGAAGACGATCAGCGCTGTCCCCGCTCGTTGAATCGTTCATTCATATTTGATCGCACATTCACATTGAATGAAGGGAAAGCCCTGCTGAAGACGATGATCCAGATGAGGTATTCCGCAACGTTGGTAATAAAACTACCCGTAAACTGGTAAATAAATACAAAAATAAACAATACCAGCCGGTAATAATTCTTCCACACTGCGGTACCGAAGAACAACCCGATCTCTAGTGCGAGCCGGATAAACAAACCCAACCATCCGAAGACGACCAGGGTTTCTGCCACCGCATTGGGGATCGTGATGGCATATTCAGGCGGATAATTGTAATACTCCCGGATGATGGGTGCACCGATGAGTTTGAGCTGGCCGGGGCCGATGCCGAATAAATAGCTCTTTAGCGATATTATTTTCTCCGCCAGGTAAAAGGCATCGAAAGTTCTCCCTTTAGCAGAGGAATCATTCCCGGAAAATATATTTCCGATCCGCGTAACAAGCGTATTATTCGGAAAGAAGATGGCGGAAAAGATCAACCCCAGGAACAGGAGGGAAAGCCCTCCCAGGATGAATTGCAGAATCCTTTGGTTCTTCACCAGCTTTTTATAATGAAGCAGACCCGTGAAAAATACGGCAATCAGCATGGCACTTATAACGCCCAGGGAAAAAGACAATACCAAAGGCAGGGAGATCATCAGCAAGAGCAGCCTGACCGGCTTCTTATTCATTTTCAACCACATCTGCATCAGGTAAAAAAAGAACAAAGGCATAAACAGGAACGCATAGTAAGAGGCCTCATACGTGAACATCCTGAATCTCCTGTATTCATTGATACCCTGGGTAAGAAACTGATCGATCCAGAACAGATTGTAATAAGGCGTAAAATACAGGGGAATCGCGACCAGGCATAAATAAAAGTTCATATACAGCAGGCTGTCGAATATTTTTTCAACGAGAGGCTCGGGCGCCGTCTTCTCAAAGAGATAAAAGGCCCGGCAAAAAACATATATGCAGATCATATTGGCGAGAGAGATCGCGAGCACTCCTATGTCCGGCCGGTTGATCAGCTGTATAACGAGGAAGGGAATGAGCAGGGCCAGGAAGGGGATGACCGGCTCCGACCTTGTCTTACGGAGTATCCACCAGTAGAACATTGGGGTCAGCAGGGTCATATAAGTCAACCCATAAGGCAGCCCCACGGAATTGAAAAAGAAGAAAACAACAGCGATCAATACGAACTTATTTATTTTCATATCGCCCTCCGGTTAAAAAATCGGAAAATCCGAAAAATACCCCCTTCGCCCTTTGAAAATTCCCGGTCACTATTTTCCAGCCGAACCGCAAAAAGACCGCGCAAATGGCTGTTGGAAGATAGCCCTTCGCGTGCCTGGATAGGAACAATAAACCATTCCTTGTATAAAAATAATCGGACAGGAACCCTCGCCCGATCGTCGTACTTCCCTTGTCATAGCAGGTTGCCTCCAAACATACCCGCAAGCCGAATCCTTTCCGGCGGGCCCGGAAACACCATTCCGTCTCCTCCCAATAGAGGAAGTAGTCTTCGGGCAATAACCCCACTTCCCGTAAATGCGAAGCATGCATGAATAAAGATCCGCCCGAGATATACTCTATCCCCGGGATCTGGCTTGCCGTTCTGGCAAATGATATGGTCGCCGACCAATAATTGACTTTGCCGCCCCCGTAAAACAAAACTTTACCGGGATCCTGGAAACTCTTTGTCACAGCACCGACGATCGCCCCTCTTTCCTGTTGGGCCGAACGAACCAGTTCCCCGAGCGCACCGGGCTCCACCGACATATCCGGTTTCAGGAGCCATACCC
>PLXD01000114.1 GCA_003151295.1 Chitinophagaceae bacterium
TGGAGTTCGAAATCCCTTCCAGGGGCTTGATCGGACTGCGGAGCAATATGCTCACCAATACCGCCGGCGAGGCCGTGATGGCCCACCGCTTCCTGGAATACAAGCCCTGGAAAGGCCCCATCCCCGGCAGAAGCAATGGGGTCCTGCTTTCAAAGAACCAGGATAAGACGACCGCCTATTCCATCGATAAATTACAGGATCGCGGTACCTTTTTCGTCGATCCGGGTGAAGAGGTATATGTAGGACAGGTCATCGCGGAACATATCAAACCGGGCGACCTTATCGTAAATGCTACGGAACCTAAACAATTGACGAATATGCGCGCCAGCGGCAGCGACGACTCCGTTCGTATCATCCCCAGGAAACAAATGACCCTGGAAGAATGCATGGAATATATCCAGCAGGACGAGTGTATCGAGGTGACGCCTAAAAAGATACGCATGCGGAAGGTCATCCTGGATGAAGATGAGAGGAAGAGGTCCCAAAAAATGATGAAGACGGAAGAGGTCCGCTAGTGAGCTGATAATAAGTTAATAAAATAGCTAATAATATAGAAAAGAGGGTGTCTCAAAAGTAATTGAGACACCCTCTTTATTTTTCGGGCATCTGTTTGTCGTTCAGTTGTTTTCTCCATTCATCCGTTAATTTTTCTTTAATGATAAGATCTCTCGTATTTTTGCCTTCCTTACGGCATTGTGATCCGCCGGCAAAATGATAGATCCATGAAGAAGTACTTTTTTCTCTTACTGATGGTTTTGATGCTGGGGAGTGCTCCATGGTCGATGGCGCAATGCTCTATTTGCAGCAGAACGGCCCAGCAATTGGGAGAGAAGCCCGGAAAAGCATTGAACGGAGGAATTATTTACCTGGCCTTCACCCCGCTGGCTATCCTGGGACTTCTCGGATATCGTTGGTGGAAAAGCAACGGGAAAGACGATTTTCACACCCCATCCGCCTCCTGAAAGATCGGCCCAACCCAAGATATTAAAGCATAATATGTAGGATTTTTATCTTATTTTACTTTTAATTGACTACTTATAAATGGATAACGGCGATTTGACCGTTAATTATTTGTAATTTTTTTAATCCATTGTAGATAAATAAGATATATATTTTAAGAGATATGTTGATCAGGTTCCGTTTTATTTCCCTGCTCATCCGCCGGCTTCATTCCGAAAAAGCGTCAAAGCTGCTATTGCAATGCTTTCGTCAATGGAAAGCTGAGTTGATGGGTTTGCCGGCTCCTGCCTGTTCGGGAAAAAAACTGCTGATCGTCAGGTTGGATGATATCGGCGATTACCTTTTATTCAGGAATACATTGCCGGTTTTTAAAAAATCTTCACGCTGGAAAGATCATGAGATCACTTTGCTGGGAAATATCGCCTGGAAAGATTTGTTTACTACCCTGGATAGCGACACGGTCGATAAATCCATCTGGGTGAATAAGACCGATTATTTAAACAGCGGATCCTACAGACTTGCCATTTGGACTCAATTGAGGCAAGCGGGCTATAAGACGGTCCTATGTCCTTCCTGTACACGGCCTTTATTATTGGACGATCTCTGTATGCTGGCTACAGGCGCAAAGATTGCTCTGGGATCCGTTAATACCTTCCGGCATTCCCGTTGGAATCAACTCTCGGACGGTCTTTATACGGATCTGTTCCGGCCTGCCGACCCACTTATTCACGAATTTTCCTTTAATGCACGGTTTGCCGAATGGTCCTGTGGAGCCAGTTATCCCGGTAAACGCCCACAGATAGCACATTCTCTTAAAAGGCAATTTACCGGCCCCTATATTCTTTGCTTTATCGGGGCGAATACCCGAAGCAGGCGTTGGCCGGCGAGACGATGGATCGAATTCATAGACTTGTACCAGAAATATTATTCAAACAGGATCATCCTGGCGGGAGGTAAAAACGAAGAAGAAATGGCAAAAGCCATTCAGGATGTAACGGGGGCTGAGAACGTCGTCGGAAATGTTTCCCTCCATGAAATGATCGATTGGGTGTCGGGCGCGAAGGCTGTGCTCACCAATAATACGATGGCTGCCCACCTGAGCGTTGCCTGCAACCGGCCTGCTGTTATTATAGCGAATGGAGACAATTATATCCGGTTTACCGAATATGGCAATGCGGGCATAGATAATATAGCGACTATTTACCCGGAAGTATTCCATAGAAGGCGCCGGCGTATCGGCGATTCCTCCTTACACTATACCGCTGTTTCCGCTGATATCGTTTCGATAAGGGCCGCGATGGTGTTAAATGAATTAGAGGAAATTCTGCAATTGAATGAAATGATCGAATTCCCGGTAAAGGAGACCTATCTCTCTCTACAGCTGTCCGATAAGTTTGTATAAGTTGAAATTACCCTGCTCAACCATTTTTTTAACGAGCGGGAGTAGTTGCTCTTTATGAATGTCTTTCATTCTTTCCTGCTGTATTAACTGGTATGCTTTCTCCGTCAGCAGTGTTATCCTTTTATCCGAATCCGTGAACTGCGTTTCATGATAGGCGATCTTTTCGAGCAAGGGGACGATCCCTTGTTTTTGGCTGGCGATCGTTTTAATAACGGGGATATCCTTGTGGCCTCCGTGGAAGACAGGGGCCAGCATCGAACGGATATTTTTTATGAACAGGTCGGCTCCCGGCCTGTCCGCCTTATTGACGACGAATATATCGGCGATTTCCATTAAGCCGGCCTTCATGGTTTGGATCTCGTCACCACCTTCGGGTACCATGACGACCACCGTTGTATCGGCAAGCCCGGCTATCTCTATTTCATTCTGTCCTACGCCTGCCGTTTCTATAATGATATGATCGAAGGGAGCGGCTTTCATGACCTCGGTTATTTCTATTATTTTAGGGCTCAGGCCGCCGAGTCCCCCCCTTGTCGCCAAAGACCTGATGAACACGCCAGGATGGGTATACCATTCGCTCATTCGGATCCTGTCCCCTAGCAGGGCGCCCCTTGTAAAAGGTGATGAAGGGTCCACGCAGAGGATGCCCAGCTTTTTATCTTCTTTTAGCAACTGTTCGATCAAGGCATTCAGCAGAGTGCTTTTGCCTGCTCCCGGTGGACCGGTGATCCCAATGATCTTACGGGTCGAGAAAGGCAGGCTTTCAAGCAGGTCGCGGTAATCGGCCGCCTCATTCTCCACATAGGAGATTGCCCTGGCAAGAGCGTTGAAATGGCCCTGTTGTATCTGTNNGAGCGTCATATCGGGAATTCCTGTCTCTAAATATAGTATCCTTATGAAGAAGATTGCCGATTAAAAAATTATATTTGAGAATCCCTCAATTCCGGGCATTGCGTCCTCGATTCCGGGTATTGCATCTTAGTTTTAAAGTAATTGATAATGAACAAATTAGAGTCGGCTCCCCTGGTATCGATCGTATTGACCACCTATAACGGGCAGACATTTTTGGGGCAACAATTAGACAGCCTTTTTCAACAGACCTATCCGGAAATAGAGATCATTGCCGTAGATGACGGAAGCAGGGATCATACCGTTTCGATCCTGCAGGAATATGCTGCCAGGCATCCGAATATGAAGGTGTTCGTAAATGAGACCAATCTCGGCTTTATAAAAAACTTCGAAAAAGGATGCCGTCTGTCCAGCGGCAACTGGATCGCCCTTTGCGACCAGGACGATTACTGGAGTCCGGAGAAAATAGAAAAGATGGTTGGGCAGATCGGTGATCATCCGATGATCTACCACGACTCGAGGCTTTGCGGCGAAGACCTGCAGGATCTGGGCAGAAATATTTCGGATATTGTCAACTTCAGCTCTTTTGACAATTGCCTTCAATTGTCGGTTTTTTGCAGGATGTACGGTCACGCTCTTTTAATAACGCGCTCCCTGTTCAATAAGGCCTATCCTTTCCTGACCATCATTCCTCATGACTGGTGGTTGTCCTATATGGCCACCCTTCATGGGGGCATCAAATTCCTTCCCGAGCCCCTGGTCCTTTACCGGCAGCATGTGGCAAATGTATATGGGGTGGTCGGGGGGAAAAGGAAACGCGAAGAAGGGGAAACGCGAAAAGGGAACGCGAAGAGTAAACGCGAAGAGAGACGCGAAAAGAAACGGAAAGAGGTCGACGCCATCAGGTCGCGGATAAGGATCTTTTACGAGGCTTGCCCGGAGGATTATGAAAAAGAGAAAAGGGTGTTGGCGGCGCTTGACCGGTCCTACCGAGATTTCTCCCTGGTGAATGATATCCGCCGGGTAGTCATTTTTTTGAGACACTATAAGTTGCTGCTCACCGTGAAGAAGTACTCCTTATTCAGGAAATATCTTTTCTGTTTGAAGATGTTTGTGAAGATTAAGTAGTATGTGCCTATCTAACTAAAAAATATGATAAGATCTGAGACCTAGGGGATATCAGCATGTCTTACGACACTCGCCCTATCCAGCGCCTCCTTGATCAATGCCGGTGCTACATTCATGATGCAGGAGCAGGGGGTTTTATTGTCTCTGCAGTCGGAGCAAACCTTATCGAGAACGAAGGCTTTGGCCTTTGGCCCGACAGGTGCCCACCTTCCCGGGTGAATGGGCCGCATAGGCGGGTAGATGCCCAGGGCGTCTTTGCCTAGCGCGGCGGCAATATGGAGGGGACCGGTGCTGTTAGCCACCAACCCATCGCAATGGTTTATAAAAGGAATGAACTCCTCCAGTTTCATCCGACCGGTAATATCGGTCACGTCATGGGGGACGGCATCGAAGATAGGCTGGAGCAACTCCCTCTCTTTTTGTGTACCGGAAATGAAGATATAAAATCGTTCCTTGTCCTATGAACGGATGAGCGCGATAAAATTGGGAAGGCCCCATTCGCGGGCGCTACCCTGTGATTTTGGGTGGAGCAGGAGATTGTATTTGTCCTTTTTGATCAGCTCTGCAAACCGGCCGGGCAAGGGTTGCAGCCTGTTCAATCCGTAAAGTCTTCCTATTTCCTCCAGGGTGAATGTCTCCTTTATTCCAAGGGCTTCCAGCAGCTCCAAATTGAGCTGGGATTCGTGCAGGTCGGAGTTTTTCCTGCTTAGCCTCACCAGTTTATTACAGGTTGTCCAATGATAGAGCCGGTTGGTTGTTCCGATACGCAGGGAGATACCTAGCTTTTTGGCCCGCCTGGCAATGGCAGGGACAGGAAAAACATGCAGGATGGCTTGTGGTGTTCCTCCGCAGATGGTGATATTCTTATTCAGGAACTCCTCCACATCGATAAAAGCGTCTACATATGTGCAGGCCTCTATCACCGGACGGGTATAAGCCTTGCCCAGGAAACCGATCCTGATACCGGGGAACCGCTTTTTCAGCACGGCGGCAACGGGCAAGGTCAGCAGTACGTCCCCGATGCTATCGGTTCGGCTAATCAATATATTTCCTGGAATAATCGCCATATTTCGTGGGTGCAAAAATAACCAAATCGTGCAAACTATCTGTCAAGTTAAGAACAATGTAGTAGATTGCGTGCCAAAACCGGGAGCCCAATAAAAAACCGGCGCAGTCAACAAATGACTAATTTTATTCCTGTATTTCCATTGGGTATTGTGGTCTATCCGGGCGAAAGCCTGAACCTACACATATTCGAGCCGAGATACAAGCAATTGATCAATGAATGCTATGCAGAAGGCAAGCCCTTTGGCATTCCTCTGGTCCTCTCCAAAAAGTTGAATGAAATGGGTACACTCGTACTTATCACGGAGATGGTGAAAAAGTATGACAACGGGGAAATGGATATTAAAACGCAGGGATTACGTGTTTTTCGGATATTGGAGGTGATCAAGTCGGTACCTGATAAACTATATGGAGGCGCCATCGTCAACTATCCGGAGAATACCGAAGGACCCGGTAAAAGAGAACTGATGGAAAAGGTTGTAAAAGGCATTCGCGAGTTGCATCGTCTGCTGAATATCAGTAAAGATTTCACCAAAACCGATGACGAGCTGTCCAGCTATGATGTCGCCCATCATGCCGGCTTATCCCTGGAGCAGGAATATGAATTGCTGAGCCTTTTCCGGGAAGAACAGCGGCAGGAATATCTGAAAAGGCATTTGAGCAAAGTATTGCCGGTGATTGCCGAGATGGAGGTCTTAAAAGAGCGGGTCAAGCTGAACGGCCATTTCAAAAACCTATCTTCTTTCGAATTTGAGGAATAACCCCTGCTAGTTATGTCGACCACCCTTTGTTTTGATTTCGGGAATACGCGTATGAAATGTGCCGTCTTTAACGAGGACGTGTTTTATAAAGAGTTGATGCTGGAGGACGATTCCGAAGGAACGATCCGTCAGCTTATCGGGGATTACCATCCCTCTGCTTCCATCCTTTCCTCTGTCATTGATCACAACCCGGTCATGGAAGACGTGTTATCCGGGGCGACCCGCTTTCATAAACTGGACCATCATTCGAAAGTGCCGGTCACAACGCCGGTGGGAAAACCCGATACCATCGGGGCCGACCGACTGTCGCTGGTGGTTGCCGCAGCGGAACTTTTTCCCGGCAAGAACAACCTCGTCATCGGTCTGGGATCGGCTATTACATATAATTATGTCAACAAATACAAGGAGTTTATCGGAGGGAGCATTTCGCCCGGGATGGAGATGCGTTTTAAGGCATTGCAGGTATTCACGGCGAAACTACCCCTTGTTAAACCCGATTGGAATTTCCCTTTGTTGGGCTATGATACCCGGACAAATATCCTCAGCGGCGTGATCCTCGGCATGGCCAAAGAGATTGACGGTATTATCGGCGAGTATGAAGAGAAGTATGATAACTTTAACGTGCTTTTGAGCGGGGGGGATGGGGCTTATTTCTCCCGGTACCTGAAAAAGAAGATATTTGCGGACCCGTACTTACTGTATAAAGGTTTATTGGCGATCAGCGGGTTCAATCAATAGGGAATACAAATTCATGAAGCAAAACTCCTTTCTATATTCGCGGCTCATACCGGCTCTGCTGGTTTTCATCATTTGCTGCTGCAGTTGCGAGAACAATATAAAAGACCTTCCAGGGTATAGCAAAAAGCAGCCGATACCTGAAGAAGGCAAAGATCTTGTAATCTATATGAGCGAGGATGCCAAGGTCAAAGGGAAGCTCACTTCGCCCTATATGTTGCGCTACCAGGCCGACACGCCCAGCATGGTATTTCCCAGGACGCTCCACGTGGATTTTTACAACGACTCGATGAAGATAGAAAACAAGATGGATGCATTATACGGGAAATATTACCAGTCCCTGAATAAGGTCTATCTCAGGGATAGCGTCGTCGTAAAAAATATCCTGAGAGGGGATACGCTGTACTGCGACGATCTCTGGTGGGACCAGCATACGGGTGATTTCACGACGGATAAACGGGTCCGAATCTATAGCAAGGACAAGATCACATTCGGAACGGGAATGATAGCGGATCAGAATTTCCGCTACTATACCATTAAGAACATGCAGGGATCTATCCTCACCTCGAAGAATGGGCTACCCAAAAACAATTAAAAAAAATTATATGGAATATCGTCATTTAGGAAGATCCGGCTTGCAATTAAGCGTGTTGTCCTTCGGAAGCTGGGTCACTTTCCACAAACAGATCGAGGACAGCAGCGCCGATGAATTGATGGGCATCGCTTATGACAAGGGCATTAATTTTTTTGACAATGCCGAAGTCTATGCTTTGGGTGAAAGCGAGAAGATGATGGGCCGGGTGCTGAAAAAGAAGAATTGGGATCGTAGCTCCTATATTGTCTCTTCTAAGGCATTCTTTGGGTGGAGGGGCAAGGGCAACCGGCCGAATCAGACCGGTCTGAGCCGGAAACACCTGGTCGAAGCTTGCCATGAGGCTTTACAGCGTCTGCAGGTGGAATACCTGGACCTCTATTTTTGTCATCGACCCGATGCGGAAGTTCCTATCGAAGAAGTGGTTTGGACGATGGACACCTTGATCCGGCAGGGAAAGATCCTATACTGGGGAACCAGTCAATGGAGCGGCGCCGATATCATGGAAGCCCACCGGGTAGCACAGCAATACCACCTTATCGGTCCTGTCATGGAGCAGCCGCAATACAACATGTTC
>PLXD01000575.1 GCA_003151295.1 Chitinophagaceae bacterium
CCGTTTTTTGAAAACCCCTTACCTCATATTTTAATGGAAAATTAATATCCAATATGGGTAAATGTTAGATAAAATAAATCAATGGCGGTCCGCTTTTTTAGAGATCCTTTATGATTTTATGGCACAAAAAGGCTATATTTATCATGAAAATATTCCCGGTGCATCCCCGAAATAAATAGTACACTTTCCGTCATAAATAGGAATGTTTTACTTCCAGGCCTGATTAGTTAATTTTTAGGGATTTGTCAAAATGATTCTCCCGATGCAGAAATTTAACGACCCGCTTACTATCCTGACGGTTGAAGATAATCCAAGTGACCTATTTCTGTTGGAACATATGCTCAAGGGTTCTTCACTCGGCGTTAGAAAACTTTATTCGACGGACAGGGTAGCGGAGGCTTTCCAGGTTTTGCGTACACAGGAGATCGACCTCGTATTACTCGATCTTTCCCTGCCCGATAGTTTCGGCATCCATACATTCCTTAGTATCAGGCCGGTCGTCCAGAACATCCCGGTGATCATCTTAACAGGATTGTCAGACACTAGCATGGCCCTGGAAGCCATTAAAGAAGGCGCCCAGGATTATCTTGTCAAAGGGGAATTCAATGAGAACCTGCTTGTAAAATCCATACAATACAGTATTGAAAGAAAGCGCAATCTCGAACGGTTATGGGAGAGCAATGAAAGGTTTAATATCGTAGCCAAAGTTACGAACGATGCCGTTTGGGACCGGGATCTCATCACCGGTAAAGTGTTCCTGGCAGGAGATGCCTATAAACGGTTATTCGGTTATGATATCGTCGATGCCATTACCCCGGAAAATTTCTGGGAGAATTGTCTTCATCCCGACGACAAGAGCCGCGTGCTCGGCAAATTGGGAAAGATCATAAAACAAGCGGGAGGCACACTGTGGGACGATGAATACCGGCTTAAAAAGAGTAATGGGGAATATGCCCATGTGCATGACCGGGGGTATATCACCTATAATGCCGTGGACCGGCGACCGGTCCGTATGATCGGCGCCATCCAGGATATTACGGCCAGAAAAAAAGCGGAAGATATCATCCTGGCATCGGAAGAGAAGTACAGGCAGGTCTTCTACAAGAACCCATACCCGGCCTGGATCTATGACACGGATACGTTGAACATTCTGGAGGTCAATGAATCCGCTATCAGGAAATATGGTTTTGACAAGGCTGAATTCCTTCATCTGACAATGAAGGACCTGCACTCGCCGGGGGATGCCATCGAATTCCTGCAGGCGATCGGTTCCATGGAAGCCGTCGAAGGTTCCCCGGATCCTCCTGGTTCCGGCCTCTCCGGCCTTGAGCGGAAACTTTGGCGCCACCATAATAAGGAAGGGGGGATCATGATCGTCGAGATCACCTCCCACCAGATAGACTATTTTGGAAAAAAGGCCATGAAGGTTATCATAATCGACGTTACGGAACGGATAAGGCTGGAGAGAGAACTGGCTATGCAACAAAAGTTAAGGCAGCAGCAGATCACGGGACTGGTACTCAATGCACAGGAGAAGGAAAGGGGCGAACTGGGAAAGGAATTGCATGATAATATCAACCAGATACTCGCCACTTCGAAATTATACCTTGACCTGGCTATCGAAGAGAATGAGCCCAGGATGGAATTGCTGATGAAAAGCCGGCAAAATATTTCAATGGCCATTGAGGAGATCCGGATGCTGTCCAAGGAACTGATCGCTCCCAGCCTGAGTGACCTGGGCCTGATACAATCCATCAAGGAATTGATCCGTAACATTCAGTCCGTAAAGAAAATGAAGATCAAACTGAACCTGAAGGGCGTAAAGGAGGATCTGTTGAAGGAAGAGGAAAAAATAACGGTCTACCGTATCATCCAGGAGCAACTGAATAATATTTTAAAGCACGCCCAGGCATCGGTTGTCGTCATCGAACTTCATCGGGCAGCGGGGCTATTGTATCTGAGTGTGAAGGACGACGGCAGAGGTTTTGATACGAGCCTGCGCAGGAAAGGCATCGGTATATCGAATATCATTAGCCGGGTGGGCTTATGCAATGGCAGCATAGAAATCGAATCGGCCCCGGGGAAGGGATGCCGTATAAAAGTGATCCTGCCTTCAGGGAAAAAGCTGGTCAATAAATAACTAATCACAAACGCAATGCAAAAGCAATTATCATGCGTCCTGCTCATTGACGATGACGAGCCAACTAATTTTATCAACCGGGTAATCCTCGAAGAGGCGGGCTACGCCATTCATATACAAATTACACAGGGAGGAAAGGAAGCGCTCGATTACCTCACGCATTGCGGAAAATTCGCGGACGCACCCGAACAGAGTCCTTGCCCGGATCTGATCCTGCTCGATGTGAATATGCCTGCCATGGATGGCTGGGAATTCCTGGCACAATATAAGGAGCTGCCACAGGCGCAAAAAGCGGAAATAGTCGTGGTCATGCTGACCACCTCTCTCAATCCGGATGACGAGGCAAGAGCCAGTGGCATCCCTGAGATTTCTGGTTTCAGGAATAAACCATTGACAACCGTCATGCTCCGGATGATACTTACCGACTTTTTTGAGGCCGGTTAATTAGAAGCTGGTTTATTAATGGAATGAATGGAAGGCTCTTACAACAGGTTAGTGTCTTTTTGCCTGTGAAGAATGCAGAATGGATACTTTTTTGCCATTTCATTTAGTCGCTGTAAAGTCTCGTCATCCGGGGGAGATGGCGTCTTCGACTGTATTTTTTTTGTCCTGGGATAGTGTAAGATCCTTACTGAAGAAAATCCGGGCGCGTTAATAGCGGGATCCTTGGTGNNTGAAATTGAATAGAATCAAATTTCTTCAAGGGAGTAACGGAATAGGAGGGGGGGCGGATATGACAAGCGGCAGTTTGATTCAATATTACTGCTATCGTGTATTATAAAGTTAATGGGTATATATCTGAATTCCTAATTGTTCTATATGTTTTTTTATGGATATTTTTATGATCCGTCCGGCTATCATTCCAATAGGGATGCGGTCGAAAACGATTGCGTAAAAAAGGAGAGTCGATTAAGGCGTTTTCTTTAGTTTCAGTTCCATTTTTAGTCATTACCAGTATATGAAGCAAAACAGTTATTTAATGCGGCAGACCATGCGTTGGTTTGGTCCTGCCGATCCCGTCCCTCTTCAAGCTATCAGGCAAGCCGGGTGCGCCGGTATTGTGACAGCCTTGCACCATATACCCAATGGAGAAATATGGTCCCGGGAAGAGATCCTGCAGCGCAGGAAGATCATTGAGGATGCAGGTCTGTCCTGGGATGTGGTGGAGAGTGTGCCTATCCATGAATCCATTAAGACCAGGGGAGCGCATTATGAGGAATATATCCGGAATTATGGGCAAACCCTCCGCAATCTTTCGGCTTGCGGGATTCCCATTGTCACCTATAATTTTATGCCGGTGCTGGACTGGACAAGGACCGACCTGTCATACCCTGTCGCCGACGGCTCCCGGGCATTGCGTTTTGAAAAAGCCGCTTTTATCGCTTTTGATCTCTTCATCCTGCAGCGGAAGCACGCGGAAAAGGATTATAAGCCGGATGAACTGGAAAGAGCGGCCCGCCGGTGGGAGAAGATGAGCGGGGAAGAGAAGCTGCAATTGCAGCAGAATGTTATCGCAGGGTTGCCCGGCAGCGAGGAAAGCTTTACGATCGGGCAGTTTCGCTCCATACTGGACACCTATTCAGGGATCGATGGGCAAAAATTGCGGGAGCACCTGATCGGCTTTTTGCGGGAGATCATCCCCGTAGCCGAAGAAGCCGGGATTAAAATGGCTATTCATCCGGACGATCCTCCTTATCCGATCCTGGGCCTGCCAAGGGTTGTAAGTACGGCTTCCGACGTCAGGACCCTATTCGAAGCCGTCCCTTCGCAGGCCAATGGATTGTGTTTCTGTACCGGCTCTTTCGGGGTAAGGGCGGATAATAAATTACCGGAAATGGTCAGGCAATTCGGCGATCGCATCTATTTTGTGCATCTGAGGAGTACCCTGCGAAACGAGTGGGGTGATTTTTACGAGGACAATCACCTGGAAGGAGATGTCGATATGTACAAGGTAGTAAAAGAATTACTGAATATGATGAAGGCAAGAAAGGGGTCCGTTCCCATGCGGCCCGATCATGGACACCAGATGCTCGATGACCTGGGTAAGAAGACCAATCCCGGTTATTCCGCCATCGGCAGGCTCCGGGGACTGGCGGAATTAAGGGGGCTGGAGATGGGTATTCACAGATCGTTGATTTGATATAAAAATATACACGGATGAAGAAATTCCTGGACGAAGATTTCCTGTTGACCGGTAAGACTGCCCAACGCCTGTATCATGAATTTGCGAAGGACATGCCGGTGATCGATTACCATTGTCACCTGCCTCCCGACCAGATAGCGGAAGACAGGGTATTTGAAAACCTCACAAAGGCCTGGCTGGACGGTGATCACTACAAATGGCGGGCGATGCGGGCCAATGGCGTTACGGAAAAATATTGTACTGGCTCTGCCGGCGACCGGGAGAAGTTTGAGCAATGGGCCGCAACCGTGCCTTATACTTTACGCAATCCCCTTTACCATTGGACGCACCTGGAATTACAACGCTATTTCGGGATTGATGAGATCCTAAGTCCCGCCAGTGCTGGAAAGATCTACGATGCATGTAATGAACAGCTTCAGTCCCCCGGCTATTCGGTCCTGGGCCTGCTTCGTAAAATGAACGTCGAACTGATCTGTACGACGGATGATCCCCTGGATTCATTGGACTGGCATCGACAGATCGCAGCAGCGGGAACCATTAAGGTCTTGCCTGCCTTTCGCCCTGATAAGGCAATGAACGTAGAGGAACCGGCTGCTTTTAACAGCTATGTGGACCGATTGGAATCGGTATCGGGCGAATCCATCGGCAACTATGACGATTACCTGTCTGCATTGAAGAAAAGGCATGATTTCTTTGCGGAAAATGGCTGCTCTCTTTCCGATCACGGGCTGGAGCAGATTGATGCAGAATCCTACACACATAACGAAGTAGTAACTATTTTTAATAGGATCCGGTCGGGTAAGGACCTCAGTATCATGGAAAGGGCCGAATTCAGATCGGCGATGCTCGTGGAACTGGCTGAATGGGACTGGGAAAAAGGATGGGTACAACAATTCCATATCGGCGCCCTTCGCAACAATAATTCCAGGGCGATGCGGTCCCTGGGACCGGATACCGGGTGGGATTCCATCGGCGATT
>PLXD01000568.1 GCA_003151295.1 Chitinophagaceae bacterium
ACAATCAAGCCGCCAATGACCGCCCGGCCAAGCGGGGCATTCTGCTCGCCGCCTTCGCCGAGGCCGAGCGCCATCGGCGCCATGCCGATAATCATGGCGAGCGCCGTCATCAGTACCGGACGTAAGCGCGTCTTTCCTGCCTCCAAAGCCGCTTCCATCGCATTCAACCCCTTCTCGACCCTGACTTCGTTGGCAAAGCTGACGAGCAGGATGGAATTGGAGACCGCGATGCCCACCGCTACGATGGAGCCCATAAGGGACACCGTATTGATCGTGGTGCCGGTGAGGGCCAGCATCCATAATATGCCTATGAATGCGCCGGGAACGGCAAAAAGAATGATGAAGGGATCGAGCCAGGTCTGAAACAGGATCACCATGAGGAAATAAACCAGCACTACGGACAAGATCAGGCCCAACCCCAGGGTTTTGAAAGTTTCGTTCATCACTTCCGGCTGACCGCGCATGATTATATGCATGCCTGTCGGCAGTTTACCGATGCCGGAAATCTTCTTCTCGATATCGTCGGCCACCGAACCCATATCCCTGCCGTCGACATTGGCCGTGATATCCATCACGCGCTGTACGGTATAGTGGGAGATGACGTCGTACTCATTTTGAAAATTGACGGTTGCCAGATTGCCCAGCGTCTGTGCCTGGGCCATGGGCAGGTCACCGGGAGTCGAGTTCATGATCTGCGAGGCAGCGGAAGGCACCGTCACCGGCGTATTCATAATACTGTTGACGGAATTCAATTGCTGGTAAGGGATCTTCACGGCCACCTGGTAATTCACATTATTGATGGGGTTGATAAAAAACGAAGGGGCCACCGTGTTATTCGACGACAAGGCTATCAGCATGGCATTCGCCGCATCGCGCTGGGTAAGGCCCAGCTCCTGCGCACGTTCCCGGTCCACATTCACTTTAAACGTGGGATAATCCAATACCTGCTTGATATTGACATCCGCCGTGCCCGGGATCGTACGAATCGCCTCTTTTATTTTTATGGCATATTTATAAGACGAATCGTAATTATTATTCATGATCTGTATATCGACAGGCGCAGAGACCCCGAAATTCAATACCTGGCTGACGATATCCGCGGATTGAAAGTACATCGTGCAACCCGGAAAATGGTCATTCAGATCCTTGCATATCTGGCGTATATATCCGGCGGTTGGCTGATGATCCTTGTTCAGGGAGATAAGGATGTCCGCATCCATGCTGCTGGTATTGTCCGTCTGAACAAAGGCGAGATTATAATATAAAGGCACCCCTATCATATCGTTGACGGCCCCCAGATCCGATTTGGGTATGATGTGCTGGATCCTGGCTTCGGCGGAATCGACCAATTTTTCCGTCTCCTCTATGCGACTGCCTGATGGCGCCCGGAAATGTATTTTCATCATGCCGGTATCTGTATTGGGGAAGAAATCGGTTCCAATGACCCTCATCAACAGCACCGAAACCACCAATACGCAAAAGGCGATGACCAGCACGGCCGTCCTGTTCTTTAGAAAATTATGCAATACGCGTCCGTACCTGTCCCTGAACTTGTCGAATCGCCTGTCGCGTTCTTTATTAAACCGGTAAGAGAACATTTTAAAGCGGCTGGAGTTCACCGGGGCCTCTATGCCGTGATATTCATTTGCCATGAGCATCCGGGCCAGTACGGGCACCAATGTACGCGAGAGAATATAGGAGGCCATCATGGAGACGACTACGGAAAGCGCCATGGCCTGGAATAAGTATTTGGAAGGGCCGGTCAGCAACACCACGGGAAAGAAGACGATACAGATGGCCAGGGTAGCCATCAGGGCAGGCACGGCAATCTGCTGGGCGCCATCCAGGATGGCGATGGTAAGCGGTTTGTGCATACCGATATTCCGGTGGATGTTCTCCACTTCCACCGTCGCATCATCCACCAACATGCCAATGGCCAGGGATAAGCCGCCCAGGGTCATTATATTCAGGGAGTTGCCGGTCAGTTTTAAGACGATGATCCCCACCAGTATGGAAAGCGGGATGGAAGTACATACGATGACCATGCTCCGCCAGCTGCCCAGAAAGAACATGATCATTAAAGAAACGAGAACGGCCCCGATGACGGCCTCGTGCAGCACGCTCTCGATGGAATTCTCTACGAATACGGACTGGTCGAAATCCACTTTCAGGTCCAGCCCGTTAGGAGCCGTCTCCTTAATCACGGGGATCATATCTTTGGCCGCCTCCACGACCATCAGCGTGGAAGCATTCGACTTTTTAAGAATGGAGAGATAGGCTGCCCGATTTCTATCCACACGCACCACATTGGTCTGATCGGCATAGGAATCGGATATTTTCGCTACATCCCCGAAAGGCACGATCTGTCCATTGACGGACTTTATCGGGATCTTCTCAAAATCCTTTACGATTTCGGGGCTTGAACTTAACTCCACATTGTATTCGCGGGTGCCTATACGAGCCGTACCGGCCGGGATGATCAGGTTAGAGGCCTGCAGTGCATTTAAAAGATCCACCGGCGAGAGGCCTTTGGCCTGCATCGATTTCGGGTCGGCGTCTATGACGATTTCTCTTTGCTTGCCCCCGAAGGGCGCCGGAGTGGAAAGCCCCGGTATGGTAAACAACCGGAGACGTATGAAATTCAGTGCATAGTCGAAGATCTTGTCTTCCGGTAATGTTTTGCTCGTCAGGGTGATCTGGGCTACCGGCACATTGGTAGCGTTAAACTGGAGGATGACAGGCGACTGTATTCCGGGGGGCATAGAGTGTAGCGAAGTGGCGGCCGTGGCGGACATTTGCGCAATAGCCGCCCCGATATCGGTACCTTTTTCAAAATAAGAATGCATCAGGCCAATGCCCGGCTGGGACTGCGACTCGATATGCTCAACCCCATTGACGGAGGTGGAAATACCGCGCTCGCTTAAATAGACCACCTTTCTTTCCATATCAGCGGCGGATAGGCCGGGATAGGTCCATATGACAGACACCACCGGGATATCGATGACAGGAAAGATATCGACCATCATCGACCGGATGGCCATAATGCCCATGATCAGGATCAGGAACGCCATAACAGCTACGGAATAGGGCCTGCGCAGTGCTAATCTTACAATCCACATATCGAATAAATATTATATAAAATTGATTACGCTTTATAAGCGCCTGTTAATAGAAATAATCACTAGGAAGCAATCGTCAAAGCGACCGGGAAGTTTTCCGATAAATGACTGCCCACCGGCCGGAGGGCAGAAGTAGGAAATGCAGCGATCAGATTTGCAGCCGTAGTAATTGCAGATATAGTGGCGTGGAGCCTTCCGTAGCGTTTCGATTCGCCGTTTTTGCGAGTGCCCTCAACTTTACAAAGAGGGGAGAGAGCCCCAGTAAAAGGAGCAAGGTGGATAAAAAAGGAGTCCAATCCGGGATGAATGGCGGCTTTACGGACGCTGCAGATCCCAGGATCTTATAACTGAAATTGTTCCTGTTCAGGTAGGCTATCTTAGTATTCCGGGAGGAACTGTTTTTATCAAAATGGCTGGATGCAGAAACAGGAACATTTACTTTATCAAAATGAACGATTAAAAATTTCTTAACGGGACAGGAATAAAGAATGGCAAAACACAGTCCTAGGGACAACCATGTAAATTGCCTTAGTTTATTGGTCATTTGTATTTTGTATCCCATTTGAGAACAAAATTAGCCAAAAAAAGATGGCGGCTATGCAATTGGAATGCCAGCGGAACGATTTTAATCAAAAAATAATTTAAATGAAGTGCTCGAACCCGAATACGATCATGGTGGTAGAGAAGAAGATACGCGCCAGGGGATAGCTAAATATATTAAATTTTTCATAATTATAGATGCTTATCCATATGTTCGTTTATGTTTGCGGAGGAATATGCCGATTTTTAGTATATTGAAATCCATTCTTAATGATTTGCGACGAACAAAAGATTTGTGACTAAAAACCAGACGTACAACTATTTCCAATGAATTTTAAAAGAGTCAACACCATTTCGGGATGGGTCATATGCGCCATCGCCTGCACAGTTTATATCCTGACAAGGGAGGCCACCGTCAGTTTCTGGGACTGCGGGGAGTTCATACCCTGCGCGGACAAATTACAGATATCCCATCCGCCGGGAGCGCCCCTGTTCACCCTGCTGGGCCGCTTGTTCATCATCCTTTTCGGGGGAGGCTGGAATGGAGCTGCTGCCAATGCGAATGCCGCTTTGCAGGTCAATCTCCTCTCTTCCATGAGCAGCGGGTTTACCATCCTTTTCCTGTTTTGGACCATTACACACCTGGGCAGGAAACTGCTGGTGAAGAACGGTGAGCCTGTCGATCTCGAAAAGACGATCGCTATCATCGGCGCCGGCGCCGTAGGAGCCCTGGCATTGACCTTTTCCGATTCTTTCTGGTTCTCCGCCGTAGAAGGCATTGTATTCGGCGTGTCCCCCCTCTTCATCTCCCTGGTTTTCTGGGCCATCCTGAAATGGGAAGAGCAGGCGGACAAGCCTGGCGCCGACCGGTGGATCGTGTTTATCGCCTATGTTATAGGTTTGTCCATCGGGGTGCATTTGCTGAGCCTGCTCAGCATTCCCGCCATCGTCATGACTTATTACTTCCGCAGGTATAAATATTCCCCGAAGGGTGTCCTGACCGCTTTCCTGCTGGCCTGCATACTCACCGGCGTGATACAGTTCCTGGTCATCCAGGATACCGTAAAGCTGATCGGGTGGTTCGAACTCTTGTTTACGAATGGTATCGGACTGCCTTTTAATACGGGGTCCTATTTCTGTCTTGCCTTATTCGCGTTCATCATCACCTGGGGGATAAGATGGGCCGTCAAAAAGGGCAGGTATTTCTTGCAACTGGGATTGCTTTGTTTCGCCTTTATACTGATCGGCTATTCCTCCTATTTTGTCATCCTGATCCGAGCCAATGCCGACCCGGCCATTAACATGCAGGATGTAAACAACCCTATCGAACTGGTTAACTACCTTGACCGGTCCCAATATGGAAGCTGGCCTCTGCTCAAAGGTCCCGATTTTACGGCCAAACCGACCGATACCAAAGAAAAAGGGGATATCTATTATAAGGACGAGAAGACCGGGAAATATGATGTGATAGGGAAAAAAACAGATTATGAATATGACCCCGGCGACATACACTTCTTCCCCAGGTTATGGGATAACGACAACACCCAGGGACATGTGGATTATTACAAACAATGGCTGGGCCTGGCCAATGATGAGACTCCCAGTACGGCCGATAATTTGAAATGGCTGGTTGGTTATCAGTTCAACTGGATGTACTGGCGATATCTCATGTGGAATTTTTCCGGCAGGCAAAACGATCTTCAGGGCCTAGGCAATCCCCGGGATGGCAACTGGATTTCGGGCATTCCCCTGCTCGACAATTTCCGGTTGGGAGATCAAAGCAAGCTTCCCGTTTCCCTGAAGCAAAACAAGGCACATACCGAACTATTCCTGTTGCCTTTTATATTGGCCTTACTTGGATTGGCCTTCCAATGGAAGCATGACAGGAAAGGCGGCGTCGTGGTGTTTTTATTATTTTTCTTCACAGGTACGGCTATCATCCTGTATCTCAACCAGGCTGGGCCGCAACCCCGGGAAAGGGATTATTCCCTTGTGGGTTCCTTCTACGCTTTTGCGATATGGATCGGGCTGGGGGTACTCTATGTATATGATCTCCTGAAGAAAAAGCTAAGCGGCAGGAATTCCGCGATCCTGGCATCCGGTATTTGCCTGCTGGCAGTGCCTGTATGGATGTGCGCCCAGGAATGGAAGGCCCATGACCGCTCCATGAAAACACTCGCCAGGGATTCCGCAGCCGATTACCTCAACTCCTGCGCTCCCAATGCCATTCTCTTTACAGGCGGGGATAATGATACCTACCCCCTTTGGTACGACCAGGAAGTGGAAAATATCAGGCCTGATGTCCGTGTGATCGTTACCAGCCTGTTGGGGTCGGATTGGGATATCAACCAACTACGCAGAAAGATCAATGAGAGCGCCCCCATCCCCATGAGTTGGACGGAGGATAAATACCTGGGCGACAGCCGTAATTATGTTCCCTATTATGACAAAGGGAACATTGCCAAGGATAGTTTCCTGAACTTGAACGAAGCCATGGCTATCATAGGAGATGACAGCAACCGCCTTCAGACCCAGAGCGGCGAAAGCATCAATTATTTTCCCACGCATAACTTCTATATCCCCGTCGACAAACAGAAAGTATTACAGAACGGCACGGTTACAAAAAAAGACAGCGCATCCATCGTACAGCAGGTAAAATTCAGTTTCCAGGGTAATGCCCTTTATAAAAGTGAACTGATGCAACTGAATATCATGGCAGCCAATAATTGGGAGCGGCCCGTCTATTACACGCAGCTTTTTACGCCCGGATTAAATGAGTACATGAAGCAGGACGGATTAACGTACCGGCTGGAACCGGTAAAACCGGGAGAGGATCCCGCCAACCCTTACGCCGGAAGGACGAATATGGATACCATGTACACCAACCTGATGACCAAATTCAAATTCGGCGGTGCAGAAAANNAGCCGGGTGTATACTTTGATGAGAACGGCAGACGGACCTTGCTGGCGATCAGGAGATCCTTCGCTGCCCTGGGCATGGCCCTGGCTGCCGGGGGGAAAAAGGATAGCGCCCTGCAGGTATTGAATTACGGGGACAAAATGATCCAGCACGCTACCCTGCCCTACGGGATGGTATCGGGGGAATCCGGTTTGCACAATGTCTCTTCCCTGCAATACATATATGCCTATTATATGGCGGGAGACCCTAAAAAAGCAATCTCACTCGCCGGCCAGGTGGCCAAAGATTGTCAGGATCAAATTGCCTATTACAACTCGTTGCCTTCGGATCTGCAGGTTCATTTCATGCGTGATCAGCAGGAAGCCGAATCGATCATCAAACAGTTGCAGGAGATGGGCAGTCAATTTACGCAACCAGGAAAGGGATCCGGACCGAGACCGTGATCTGAACCGCAGCCGAGGCCCGAATCGCAGCCTCAGTCTATACTCTTTAAAAATATAGGATCGGCCCTTACCCTGCGCTTCCCGGTGAAATTCCACATTTCGCCAGGCTTTTACAGCCTGTTCATCCCTCCAGAAAGAAAGAAAGGGACAGGATCTTTTCAGGGTTCGTGAAACTTTGAAATCGTTCGATGGAAATAAATCCGTCTATTTCAACCAGGATATTTTTTCGAAAAGCTGCACTAATTTAGTTTCCGGGGGCCAGAAAGCCCACAAATGTGTGAATAATATAAATTTTTTATATATATGTGTAACTCTAACTAAGAAATGAACAGGACCTTTGAATATGAATAAACTTTGATAAAGTTTCTCATTTACTGGAATCGGGCGAGGGGATCGTAATCCCTGCCCATTCGCCGAATTTAATAAAGCCGAACGGGCGATTTAAAATGATCTCTACCATTATTAAGAGCGGATATGAATAAATCAATGCCGTCTCCATAGAATATAAACCTTTCCGTGCCGGTGCAAATAAATCATGCAACGGAATAATATGACTATTAACCTCATTTCGAATGCAAATGGACTTAAGAAAACGATGGCCGAGAACAGTTATCCCGGGAGACCGATTACTGAACTCATCCCCAATGGATTCCTTACAGTAGATCACAAATGGACTGTAACATATTGGAACAAGGCAGCGGAAAAAATATTAGGAGTGAGGGCGCAAGATATTGTCGGGAAAAATCTATGGGAAAAATTTGCAGAAATTATCCCTTTAAATTTTTATGCTGTCTACCATCAGGCATTTTTGCAGGATATTCCTGTTCATTTTGAAGAATATTGGGCCGAAATGAACGCCTGGTTTGACGTAATTACCTTTTATTCCGGAGATATCCTATCCGTTTCTTTTAAAAGCAGCAATCAGCAGACTCATCCGGAACATCAGGTCTATCCCGAGCAGAAACTAAAAATCCTGAACGAACTTTACCGGTATGTGACGGAAGTGACGAACGACTGTCTTTGGGAATGGAACCTTCAGACCAAGGAGATTTTCTGGATAGACGGGGGCCATAAAAGGGTCTTCGGTTATCACATAGAAAATGCCCTTATCCCCCAAAGTTTCTGGGAGAGCCGTGTGCATCCAGATGACCGTGTACGCATATTGACAAGACTAAATAAAATTTTCATTGAAGGACGCAGTCGCACATGGGAAGATGAATACAGGTTTAAAAAAGCCAATAGCGAATATGCATATGTTCACGAGCGCGGGCATATCATTTATGATGACGACAACAGGGCTTCCAGGATGATCGGCGCCACCCAGGATATTACTGCCAGGAAATTAATTGAAATCGAATTGTTTGAAAGCGAAAGAAAATTGTCGCTGATTGCACGGCAAACGGTAAATGCCGTTATTGTTACCGACGCCGAAGAAAAAATTACATGGGTCAACAGCGCCTTCACCCGGATTACGGAATATGAACCGGAGGAAGTGATGGGCAGGAAGCCGGGAAGTTTTCTGCAGGGGAAAGAGACGGATCCTTCGACCGTTCAATATTTACGGAAAAAGATAAAGGACAAACAGCCATTCGATTGTGAGATCATCAATTATAGTAAATCAGGCCGTAAATATTGGATGCGTATCCAAGGCCAGGCCTTGTTTAATGAAAATGGAAATAGCGATCGGTATTTCGCCATCCAAACGGATATCACCGAAAGGGTCTTATTGGAAAAAAAAATGGCTCAGGAAAGGCGAGCCAGGCAAAAAGAGATCACGGACGCAGTGCTGACGGCACAGGAGAAGGAACGGGCAGATATCGGCAGAGAACTGCATGATAATCTCAACCAGATCCTGGGTGCTACGAAACTGTATATAGAAATGGCCAAAACGGATGAATATAACAGGGAAATGTGCCTGGAGAAGTCTTCGGGCTATATAGTGAGTGTTATAGAGGAGATCAGGAGAATTTCTAAATCATTGGCAATGCCGGCTTTGCATGTTATGGGTCTTTTTGAAAGCATTAAAATTTTATTGGATGATCTGATCGTAATAGATCCGGTAAAAATCGAATTCCATGAGAACGGCATTCCCGAAAAAGATCTGAATGAAAAGCTGCAACTTACCATTTTCAGGATCGTGCAGGAACAATTGAATAACATTTTAAAGCATGCAAATGCCAGTCGGGCTACCATTACGCTAACCATGCAGGCAGACAAAATCCTATTGATTATTTCAGACAATGGTCAAGGTTGCGATATTTCAAAGGAAAACAAAGGGGTCGGCATCTTAAATATCAGGCGCCGGGCCGAATTATACCAGGGAAGTACTACGATCACGACAAAGCCGGGGGAAGGCTATGAATTAAAGGTCTTATTGCCTTTGAAGATCTCCATATAAATGAATGATCACAATAAAGGAATTACCCACTATCAGAAAAATGTGTGAATAGTATAATGAATTACCAGAGATATGTAACATTTATTGGGACAAATCGATGCATCTTTACGAAGCACCTTATCGNNCCGAAGCTTCACAGCTATCCGTCTTTGGCAAACCAGTTCCGGACCTGCTCTCCTCAAAAAACAGCGCAGAAAAAGCCGGATCCATTTGCTTCAGCCCTGGCCCATGAAGTCCGCAATCCATTGTCTAACATCAACCTGGCGGTGGAAATGTTAAAATCCACGAACAGTCATGAGGATCAGGAAATATTCCTGGATATTATCAGGCGAAACTCCGGCCGAATTAACGACTTGATTAACGATCTCCTCGTATCCTACCAGCCCGATGAAATGCAGTCGAAAAAATATTCCATCCATCAACTCCTCGACGAAGTACTCGTGCAGAACGAAGACCGGATCCTGCTTAAAAACATCCTGGTCAGGAAAGACTATTCAACTCTTGACTGTAAAATATTGGTGAATGCACAGAAAATGAAGATCGCTTTGACAAATATCATTATCAATGCCATCGATGCGATGCCTCCGAAAAACGGGAAATTAAAACTGGTTACAAAAT
>PLXD01000043.1 GCA_003151295.1 Chitinophagaceae bacterium
GCCAATAAAAATAGTGACAGGAATGGCAGCAATCTTATTTTCATAACAGTTATTTTAGTCTCGGTTAGCCCGCCTGATTGTCTCTTACCGTATCTGCCCGTTCCCCCTGATCAGCCATTTCTCCGTAATCAGCTTTTCGAGGGCAAAGGGTCCGCGGGCATGTAGTTTCTGCGTCGAGATGCCTATTTCCGCGCCGAGACCCAACTCTTCCCCATCGGTGAAGCGGGTCGAAGCGTTTGTATAGACGACGGCGGCATCGACTTCCTGCAGGAAGCGCTCGCAATGCTCCTTGTTCCTGGAAATGATCGATTCGGAATGCCGGGTGCCATAGCGGCTGATGTGAGCCAGGGCCTCGTCGATGCCTCTTACCACCTTGACGGCGCATTTCAGGCTGATGAATTCCCGGGAGAAATCAGCTTCGGTTGCTTTTTGCAGAAAGGAGTATCCCCGTAAGAGCTCATACGCCTTGGGCTCGGCGAAGATTTCCACCCGGTGATCGACGAAGAGGGGCTGCAAGCGTCTCAGGAATTCCGGGGCGATAGCCTGGTCTACAAGGATCGTATCCAGCGCATTACACACGGAAGGACGGGAGACTTTTGCGTTGAGCACAATGTTCAGTGCCATCTCCAGGTCGGCCGCTTTTTCTACATACACATGACAGACGCCTGCACCGGTCTCTATAACGGGTACGAGGCTGTTCTTTCTGACGAAACGGATCAGGCTCTCGGAACCGCGCGGAATGATCACATCGATATACCGGGTAGCCGTAAAGAGTTGTTCCACTGTCTCACGGGGAGAGGGTAAGAGGGTGACGACATCAGGATGGATACCGGACGCCTTCAGGGTTTTTTTGATGAGAGCGATGGCTGCCTTGTTAGTATGTTCCGCATCACTGCTGCCTTTGAGCAGGCAGGTATTACGGCTGCGCAGGCATAGTGCGGTAATATCGAAAGTCACATTGGGCCTCGATTCATAGATGGAGGCTACCAGGCCCAGGGGCACGGTGATCTTCTCCACAAACAGGCCGTTTGCCAGCCGGCGTTTTTCCAGGACCTTCCCGGAAGGATCGGGTAGCTTGCTGATGTTGCGGATACTGCTTGCGATGGACCGGATCCGTTCTTCATTGAGCAGGAGCCGGTCGTTGCGTGGATCATCGGGCTGCTGTTTGGCCAGGTCCTTGCGGTTGGCCCGGATCATGGTAGATTGATGGGCTTCCAGGACATCGGCCAGATTTCTTAAGGCCGTTTTAATTTGCTTGTCTGTGGCCCGGCGAAGATGAACACCTGCTTCATAGGTGCTGATGATCTGTGATTCAATTGTTTGCATCCCTTATTCTTTTGAATTCCTAATTTAAAAAAGAACGATATCGTCCGCATGAGCTGCCAGCACATTCTTTTGGGAGATACTCTCCAGGATAGCCGCTGCGCTCAGCTTGACCTTAGCAACACCGATTATACTCTCATCGGCATCCATTAATTGCACCACTTCCCCAGCCGGGAATCTCCCCTGCACGCTATGGATTCCTACTGTTAGCAGGCTCCGGCGCTGCAGCAGGGCTTTGGCGGCGCCCCGGTCCACAAAGATACTACCTAGGGTAATAGAGCCGCCTGCCAGCCATTTCTGACGAGCTTTGAGATTAGAAGGCTGGGCTTTAAAAGTAGTGCCGCTCTTGCCTGCCAGGGCATCTGCGAAGGGGGACTTGCCCGAGAGACCGCTGATGATCACCTTGATACCCAGGGAATTGGCCAAACGGGTAAAGGTCAACTTGGAGACCATCCCACCCAGGCCCAGGCTGCTCTTATCCGTGGTTACATACCTCATGATCCCTGCGTCGATCTTTTCCACGGAGGAGATGATCTTCTTAGCGTGGGACATGAAGCCGCCGACAGAGGTGCAGATGATCACGGTCTCCGCGTCGAAACCGATAGCTGTCAAGGTGGCCAGTTCGTCATTATCGGAAAATTTCAACTCTACATTGCTTACCAGGTCATTTTCGTTCATGATCGGCAGAATACCGTTCTTCCAGAACTCTGCAAAAGTCTCTTTGAGCTGCAGGAACCGGGAGCGGCTGGAAAAATGCTGCCTTTCGCAGAGCGCCTGGGCGACGGGAATATGATAGGCGGAGAAGTATTTCTCATAGAGGCGGATCAGGATGGGGTTGCCGATGGCTGCCGCAGCCTTGCGCTCCGTAAGGGTCCCCTTATAGTTGCGGATAAACGCCCGGCCGCTGCCTACCGCCCCGCTGGAGACCAGCACAATTCGGTAGTGAGACATAAGGGCAGCGATCTCTCCGGCTACTTTTTTGATGATGGAACGAACGATGACCCCTTTCTCATCGGTAATGACTGCCGTACCTAATTTAATGACCAAGACCGGTTTATCCATCCTGCAAAGTACCGCAAAAAAATTTTAACTCTACACAGTCAGCTAAACGCCAATAAACAAACCAAACAGGCGGGGAGTAGCGATTGAGAGATCGGGTCATTGAAGCGGGACATAGAAGGTCCCGTTCGCAATCGTCTTTTTGATGGCTTTGGGATCTCCGCTTAAAAAGTAGTCCCCGCTGAAAGTCCCGGAAATATAGCCTCTCACGATAGCGGTAACGACGATATTCAGATGGTTGACGATAGGATCACCCAGGCTAGCCAAAGAAGTCCCGGCCTCGTATTGGACGGTCGAGTCCTGGCTGACCACCAACAGATAATAGCTCGACAAATTAAAACTGGAGGAAGTGTCCGGATAAGAACCGGCTATGATGGGCAGACCCGGTTCCGCATAATTATTAGAGATATCGAGATGCAGGGTCTCTTTGTTTACATTATTGGTGAATCCGCTGATTTCGATAGAATTGATGCCTCCTACATTCAGCGTATCTGCTTTTACCGCATTATTAAAGGATTTAGCCACTCCATCCATGTCGCATTTAATATAGGTGGAATCGGAATTCGAAGAGCCGCCTGAACCGGATTTACTGCAAGAGAATAGAAAGAAAGGGAAAAAAAGGATCAGCAACGGGGCCATGAACTTTACCATCGGCTATTTAATTTTCTGCAAATATGGCTTGGAAAAAGCGAGACTTTTCCTTTTAAATGTTAAAATGATCCTGCACGACCACGAATAGAGCCGGAATCTTCTCAGAAATTTGCATAAGGAGGCTTCCTTTAATTTTCCCCGACAAGGATACTGTCCTGGTAGACCTGGATAGTACCGGAACCCAGGGGCCTACGCGAATGCGCCCCGCGCTCTGTTCAGATCAGAGATGGCAGGGCGCTCTCCAGGCTGGGATAAAGGAAATGGAATCCTGTCCCAAGAGTCTTCACAGCGCTGACAGTGGCGCTCTTCAATACTTCAACGCTCATTTCACCGACGACGATCTTCAGTATAAAGGAAGGCACTTTTACCTGGATGAAGAACCGGCCTTTAAGGTGCTTCGCCAACGCAAGGGTCAGCGTACGGTTGTAGACCGGCGAAGGAGAGACGGCATTATAGACGCCCCGCATCGAATCTTGTTCGATGGCGTACAGGAAAAAGTGGCAAAGATCGTCGATATGTATCCAGCTAACCATCTGCCGGCCGCTACCGAGTATAGCGGCAAAGCCCATGCGGATTGGCTTTTTGAATTCCGCGAGAGCCCC
>PLXD01000378.1 GCA_003151295.1 Chitinophagaceae bacterium
CTGTCTGGACGGCCAATTGGATAGGATATGATGGTGTTTTCTCGCCTGCCGAAAAACCGGACGATCGGTTTACCCGCGTAGCAGCGCGCTATCTGCGAAAGGAGTTTGTCGCACCCGGGAAAATAAAAAAGGCCATGGCCTATATTTCCGGTGTAGGCCTTTATGAGTTATACCTGAACGGCGCCAGGGTAGGAGACCAGGTGCTGGCGCCCGGCCCAACGGATTATGCGAAGAGGGTCTTCTACAACAGTTTCGATGTCAGTGCTCAACTTAAAAATGGCGTCAACGCAATCGGTGTCATACTTGGCAATGGCAGGTTTGTGTCCATCCGGCAGCACCTGGAAGACACCACCAACAATTGTGTGAATTATGGATTTCCCAAATTGCTGATGCAATTGGAGATCACTTACGAGGATGGGCGACTCCAGCGTATTGGTACAGATGGCTCCTGGGTGATCAGCGGCAAAGGACCCATTCTGGCCAATAACGAATATGATGGGGAAGAATATGATGCCACCCGGGAATTCGGAGCCTGGACACTCCCCGGCTTTAAGGCGGACAAGAGATGGCGGCTGGTACAACTGGTCAACCCGGCGGCGCCCATCGTTCAATCGCAGCTCAATCCGCCGATACGCATCATGCAGGTACTACAACCCAGGTCAATGACCCAGCCCAAGCGGGGTGTCTATGTATTCGATATGGCCCAGAATATGGTTGGCTGGGTCCGTTTAAAGGTCCGGGGACCCCGGGGACAGCCCGTGAAACTGCGCTTTGGCGAGCGATTGAAGGAAGACGGCACCCTCTATACGGCTAACCTCGGAGACGCAAAGGTCACGGACCTCTATACCCTGCGGGGGGGAGCGGCGGAGAGCTGGCAGCCCCGGTTCACTTACCATGGATTCCGCTATGTGGAACTGACCGGGTTTCCTGGTGTCCCGTCCCTGGAGAATATCGAAGGGGAAGTGGTGCACGACGATCTCGAACTGACGGGTCATATAAAGACTTCCAACGACGTGCTCAATAAGATCTATCATAACATGTACTGGGGTATCCGGGGAAACTACCGCGGGATTCCTACCGATTGCCCGCAACGGGACGAAAGGATGGGCTGGCTGGGGGACAGGGCGGCTGTAGGCACAGGAGAGAGTTATATGTTTTCAACTCATTTACTCTATTCGAAATGGATGCAGGATATCGAAGATGCCCAAAACGATGCCGGCAGTATCCCCGATGTGGCTCCTGCCTATTGGAGGATGTATACGGATAATACGACCTGGCCTTCCGCCTATGTATATAATATCCGGATGCTCTACCAACAGTTCGGCGATCAGGAGCCGATCCTCCAGCATTATCCTTCTATTAAAAAATGGCTCGGATATATGAAGGAGCGATACATGAAGGATACGCTGATCACGGCAAACTCCTATGGGGATTGGTGTGTGCCGCCGGAAACGCTCACGCTTATCTTTTCCAATGACTCCACACGAAAAACGCCGGGGGACTATCTCAGCACCGTCTTTTATTACGACCTGTTAAATATCATGGGCGGATTTGCCGCCATGCAGGGTAAGAAGGAGGATGTACAATATTTTACGGCCGAGGCGAAAAATGTCAGGGATGCCGTCAATCACCAATTCCTGAACCTGGATAAAAATTATTATGCCAATAATACGACGACGGCCAATGTGCTGGCGCTTGCTTTCGGCATCGTTCCGGATGAACGCCGGCCTGCGGTATTCGCCCATGTAGTGGACAAGACGATGAATGAAGGAGGAGGGCATATCACTACCGGGTTGGTGGGGATCCAGCAGTTGATGCGTTGCTTTACGAACAATGGGCGGCCTGATATCGCCTATCGGCTGGCGACGACTACCAGCTATCCGGGCTGGGGATACATGCTTACCCAGGGCGCTACCACTATCTGGGAACTTTGGAATGGCAATACCGCCGATCCGGCGATGAACTCGGCGAATCATGTGATGATGATCGGAGACCTGCTGACCTGGTATTATGAAGACCTCGCAGGCATCAAGGCGGCAGCGCCGGCTTTCAGGGAGATCACGATGAGACCGATCCCTCCGGCTGCAAATGACCTGCAGTTCGTGAAAGCGTCCTATCATTCTCCTTATGGGTTAATTGTCAGTAATTGGAAACGGTACAAAGAAGGAAATAAAGAAACCTTCGACTGGACCCTGGAAATTCCCGCGAACAGCCGGGCGGTTATTTATATTCCGGCAAAGCCGGAGGATCCTGTAAAAGAAGGAGGCCGGCTCATAGCGGATGGCATTGGCAATACCCTAATGATCAGGAGTGAAGACATAAAGATGGTCAGCAGGGAGAATGGATGGCTGGTCTTGCAGATCGGATCGGGGCGCTATCACTTCAGTGTGCATGATTTTCATTAGCATGACCTTCACCTGAATGAGGAATCACGATGGAGCTGTCCGCCAGAACGACTTCTTTAATTTCTTTGGCGTTCGTACGGTCAACGATCATTTCATCATTCCTGGATGTTCCCGGACTGTTCCTGGCGCGTTCGGATAGCAAACAGGACGAGAGTGCGATCAGCCCCATTGCAGCCGCGGCAAGGGCCCTTCACAAGGGCTTCCTTCCGGGGAATGGGAATAACTTTTGAGGGGGAGATAGACGGAATGGGTAAAGCGTTTAGCTCGAAATACCGGAATAGCTCTTCTTTTATTGCCTGTTTTTCCGCCACGGAAAGCGGACGCTTATAATAACCGGTTTTCGCCAACTCTTTTACGTGTCTGCGACCGGCGAGAAACGGATTCCGCTGACCGGGGTACAGATGCAGATAAGTATTCCAAAACCGTTCCTTCTCCCTATCGGGTGAAAGAACCCATTGCTGGAAGAACTCGTCGGCAGCAAACTGTTCTTCGGCAAAGTTTTGGTAATAATCGCAGTTGACATACATTGATATGATAGAGAAAGACTATAAAAACGGATACTCAATTTTTTTTAACTATTTTTTAGCAGGTAGTTTGCCGAAGATTTAACAGCAGGTCAACGGTCTAAAAATGGTAGAACAATGAAACAAAGACCGGAGACGACGGTAACCATATGCCTGCGAAGGCTGTGTATAGTCCTGAAAGCCAGGTTGTTAACAGATTGATAATTCATGCTAAGCCTGTCGGCTATCTGCTCATAACTGAGCCCTTCGGTAAAGNNGGCTGGTAAGGTTGGTCAACGCCCGGGAAAGCCTGTTCTTTTTCTCCTTTTCGATATCCGCGGAGACAATGGACTCTTCCACGCTTTGTTCCGACGACAGAAGAGTTTCGGGGGCCAGGGTATACCCTGTCAGGCTCTCTTTCTTTATTTTTTTGAGGACAATATTGCGCAAAACCTTCACCAGGTAGCTTTGAATATGGCTAACATCCGACAGCGTTTCCCGGTAATTCCATATTTCTATGAATACTTCCTGCAAGGCGTCCTTGGCCAGTTCCCGGTTATTGGTGATCCGGATGGCGGTTGCAAACAGTTTATCCACGTAGCGGTCATAAAAATAGCCCAGTGCTTCCGGTTCTCCATGTTTTAAACGGGTCCATTGTGTTGAGTCGATATGTGGGGTATATTCTGACATCTTCCTTTAAAATTACATCCCCGCAGACGCCGGTTCTGCATTGGATCGGCATCCGCAGGGATGCGGTTTTTTTTATTTGTAAAATCTCTGTTTCTTAATCATTTATTTAACCATGCTCCTTTTTCGTTTGATTACCAGGGTTCATTCGTTCCCTCTATTAACCAGAATTTTGACCAGGAGCTGTTATTGCCATCTGGTCCGTTGTATGCGGAAGGCTGCAGGGCATTGATAGACACCTGCGCATTGGCGGAATTGTTCTGGAGTTCCGAATTGCCATAGGTGAACCGAACGGGAATTGCACCCCGATAGGATCCATATCCAATGGTCAAGGCAGGGAAGCCTGTTCTTCTCCAATCCATATAAGCTTCATTGCATGCCTGCCAGGCGGCAATCCATTTCTGTTGTATGATCTGTTGCAGTGTGCCATTGTAAGCAATAGCAGGTTGCGCTATATATGCATTGTAATTGTTGACGCATCCATAATAATTATTTACATCATTCTGGTACGTAGTGAACACCTGCCAGGTATTGAAGGATGCATTGATACCGTTATAATACCATGTGGAGGCCGAAGAACCCACATTCCAGCCTTTAAGGGCAGCCTCGGCAAGGTCAAAACAGATTTCTGCATACGATGCTATCCTTTGTGCCAGCAAGGGCCCGCTTGGGTTATTGTAAATATCCCTACGCAGATAAGACACGAAATTATTTATTGATGACGATTGCTGCCCCGTTAAGTTGATGTTATACTGGAAGTCGGGGTAGTTGGAATAACTGACGGGGATACCCACATAAACGGAAGAAGTATCGTATAAATTTTTCACAGGCAGGCTTAAACCCTCCCAAGGCCTATCCTGTGTGTAGGTAGACAAATTAAATTGTTTATAATTATTCGCCAAGGTAGCCGCAGGATTGATATAGCGTATATTATTTATAGTAGTATCAAGGGCGGTAGTATTGCCAGGGGCAAATTTTGTTGCATCTAATATGCTGGGGGTTACGACCGGCTCGGCCATGATCACTATCCTGGGATCCTGCAGTGCTTTCAGGGTCATTGTCATGGTTCCGCTCATTTTGTTCCTGTCATACCCTGAAGCGCCATTGAATACAGAATCGAATTGATAGGATGAACCTTGATCCTTACCTGGCAACATCATCATACAATCATCAGCGTTGCTCTGGAATACGCTGTCTGCAATGGCTTCCACATTGGATTGCTCACTCAATTTGGAGGAGAGGCGCATATAGTAGCGCAGCAGCAGCGAATAGGTAAACTTTTTCCATTGAACCGGGTCGCCACCATAGAAGACATCTGAACTCTGCGTAAGACTTGTTATTTCAGGATGTGTAGCCATGGTACCCTGAAAATGGGGGATGGCAGCCTGAAGGTCTGCGATGACCCGGGCATAAATGCTTTGCTGAGAATCGAATGTAGGAAACTCATAAGCCCCACCCAAATCGCCATTGACTGCAAGGGAATCTGGTGCGTCACCCCAGAAATCGGCAATATTGCCAAACTGAAAAGCACGCATAACCAAGGCGACGCCCTGGTGAAAATCCCATTTATTGGCCGCTGCTTCTCTTAGCAGAGCCCTATTATTTAACAAAACGCCATAATTGCCGGACCAGTCAAAATTTCCCGGATCCCATTGATATTCGCTGAATGTACCTTGCCATGCATCCTGGGCAGTGTGCTGCATGGCGCCTGATATAACCCCGGAACCCAGATTGCCATACCATTGCGATGTGCTGATAAGCACACCCGCCATCAGATAATCCGGCGTTGCAGACGAACTGGGTATACTATTGGGGTTGGTATTTATTATGGAGAATTTTTGACAGGACTCCCCGACCAAAATCAATATCAGGAAAACGCAGCTAATCCATAATTCTTTTTTTGCGCTTCTCATCTTTTTATAGTTTTATAAATTACTAATATTAAATCTTAGAACCGAACATTTAATTTAAATCCAATAGGTATCGTCCAGGGAGTTATGTTGTAATACTCTATACCTTGCCTGAATTGGGAACCATTCGACGACGCCCCTGGTTGATAGTTGAATGCCTGTTCCGGATCAACCCCTACCTTGGCTTTTGTCCAAAGGATTAAATTTCTTGCATAGAGACCCACTGAGATACCCTGAACCTTGATAGAATTTGACAATTTTTTTGACAATTCTACCATGAGTGTCATTTCTCTGAGTTTTATATAAGAGGCATCGAACATGTCCATTCTTGCAAAGCTCCAAGGTCCGTTGGTAGTCGCATCTTCGTAAACATCATAAAGAGTCGTGCTGGGATCGCCCAGGTTCTCGATGTAACCGCCGCTTCCGTTACTGCGAACACCGGGATAAAATGCAGCATCATAGATGGGGAAGCCAGGGACTGCTCCCGTGTTTTGAACAATTGCCGGGTCATCATAGATTCCACCCTGGGCCTTGGAAGGGCCTCCTACTATATGATATTGCTGAAGCCCGGTTATTTCGATAAATTTCCCCGGGTTGGTTTTAAGATAGCCGGGTATATTGTTGGTATAAGCTGCAGGAATTGGGATACCTGCATTTTCCTGTGACTTTAAGTTTGCATTAGATCCCTGATAACGGACGGTTTTGGAATAGAAAATACCCCCCAACCGCATATCAAAACTGGCACTCAGGGTCACCCTTTTATAGGTCAGGGAGGTTTGCATGCCCATCAGCAACTTGGGGTTGAAGTTTCCCGCAATTTCCTTATGCTGAAAATCACCCCCATTCACTTTTTGCAGATAGCCACCGCCATCCAGCAGCGGGTATCCATAATACGGGGAGGCTTTATCGGTAACCGTGGCGAGTTCATTGTCCCAGAGCTGACCAATTTTACCATCACTGATCACCGTTACAGCATGGCCTTTGGAATCAACCTGATTAGGAATCGGCTGGCCTTTTGCATAGGTCCAGGATCCCGTAGGTCCGTCCTGCCAGAAAGAGAAATAAGGTACTCCATTGGTCAGTGAAATAACGTATGTATTGTTCTTGGTGTAATTCACCGTCATATCCCAGGTCCAGTCTTTGGTGCTGATGATAGTGCCGCCCAACTGCAGTTCAATCCCTTGGCTGCGAATCAAGCCGGCGTTGATCTGCCTGCTTGTATACCCGGAGGAGGCCGGCGTGCTGATACCCAATATCTGGTTCTTATTATCTGATTGATAAACGGTACCACTAAAACGAAGTCGGTTTTGGAACATCTGTACGTCTACCCCGCCCTCAGTGGATATTGCCTGTTCCGGTTTCAGGTTGGGGTTCAACAGGGTAGAAGAGAGGGATTCGGTGGTGAGACCACCAAAACTTCCGATTCCCGCGGTACCGTAGAGGTTATAGGGATTGGTATCCTTACCCACACTTGCCCATCCCCCACGCAGTTTTACAAGGTTTACCAAATGGCCGAAATCGATCATTTTATTGAGCAAAAGGCTCAAAGAAGCAGAGGGATAAAAATAGGAGTTACTGCCTGGAGGCAGCGTACTGGACCAGTCGTTCCTGCCGGTTAAATCCAGGTAAGCCAAATCATTGTAACCGATGGAAGCCGTAGCATAAGCGCTGTACATTGTTTTCTGAGAATAGCCTGAATTGTAGCGGATATTTGCCTGAGCGATATTTGAAACATTGAAAAGCTCAGGAGCAATAATCCCGCCACCTTGCACGGAATAAAGCTGGTTGGAGGAGTTGTATTCATAAAGAAGGTTTCCTCCTGCAGAGCCCGTGATATCGAA
>PLXD01000196.1 GCA_003151295.1 Chitinophagaceae bacterium
TATTCCAGAAATATCTGCTTCATATTCGTATTCATTTTAGGGCAGATCCCCTTACAGGTCGTAAAAAAATATTCCACCACATATACCTTCCCCGATACATCTTTCTCCGTGATCAGACGGCCCTCCTGGTTCCTGAAAGAAAAAGGGTGCACATAGCTCAACACCGGCAGCTGTACTTTTCCATAGCCCGGGATGATCCGGGTCAGCACAAAATAAAAAGCTACGAACAGGATCAGGAAGAAACCAATATAATACCAGGTCTTTTTAGCCATCATGCAAAGTTAGGGTTTAGCCCGGCTATCCGGCCTCCCACAGAAAAGGAAAAAAATTTAATTGCAACAAAGTTGCGTTTACATTTCGCGGTATTCTTCATCATTATGGCCCATCTGATCAATTTCAGGGCTTGCAGGGTGGATCCGGCGGTCAAAAAACAGGATCCCGGGAGTTCCCGCCCAAGCTTTTCCCGATTTTAAAAACAAGCTGAGGGAAGAATTGTTATTTTTGTACATTAATAAGGTGTGATATGATAAAAACAGGCAATCCGGTCATCAGCATTTATACGGAAATGACCCCCAACCNNATTGTATCCCGGCAAGAGCATCGATTTTCCGGACGTGGAAAACGCAAAACCCTCCCCCCTGGCCATTGAGCTGTTCGGCTTCCCTTTTATAAGAAGTGTTTTTATAGCCAGCAATTTCGTAACCCTCACCAAGACCTCCGAAACGGATTGGAATGATGTGATTCCCGCCATCCGTCAGTTCCTGAAAGAATACCTGGAAGAAGGCAAGGCTGTGATCAATGAAGAAGAGATCGTGATAACGCGTATGGACGGAGGTAATACCATCGATGCGGATGACGATGACGTCGTAAAACGTATTAAAGAGCTGCTGGAAAATTATGTAAAGCCCGCTGTCGAAATGGACGGTGGCGCCATCCAGTTCAAGAGCTACGACGACGGGGTCGTAAACCTGATGTTACAGGGTTCCTGCTCGGGCTGTCCCTCATCGATGATCACGCTCAAAGCCGGGATCGAAGGCATGATGAAACGCATGATCCCCGAAGTAAAAGAAGTGGTGGCTGAAGCGGAATAATTTTGAGCATGCCAACCCTGTTAGTAAGTGTAGAGGAAATCTACCGGCAATTTATCGAAGGAATACAGCGGACTAGCTGGCTCGAATTCATAGCGGTCGTCACCGGCATCGCCAGCGTGTGGTTCTCTAAAATGGAAAATATCTGGGTATACCCGGTAGGCATTATTAACACGGTGATCTATATCTGTCTCAGCGTAGAGGGTCATTTGTACGGGGAAGCCAGCGTCAATCTCTATTATACGATCATGAGCGTCTATGGCTGGATACTCTGGGCAAGAAAAGACGAACAACGGGAGAACCTTTTGTCGGTAAAATTTTCCAGCCGGAAAGAATGGTTATCACAAGTAGTATTCTTTTGCGTTTTTTATATCGCGTTATACGCCGCCCTCTCTTTTCTTAAAGCCAATTTTACCAGCGGCGCCATTCCCTGGGCCGATGCCCTCGCTTCTGCAACCGCCTATACCGGTATGTGGCTTATGGCCCGGAAAAAAGTGGAAAGCTGGTATTGGTGGATCGCCACCGATATCGCCTCCATACCGTTGTATTTCGTAAAGGGATATGTCTTCACCAGTTTTTATTACGGGGTATTATTAGTATTGGCTATTATAGGTCTGAGAGCCTGGATCAAAAAATCCAATATAGTGAAAAGACAACAATGAACCTTAGCAAAAAGATCGTCATCATCGGACCCGAATCCACCGGCAAAAGCACACTTTGCGAATGGCTGGCCAATCATTACCAAACGGCCTGGGTGCCCGAATATGCCAGGGAATACCTGCTCACCCATGGCAAGCGCTACACCGATGAGGACCTTCTGACAATCGCAAAAGGACAGCTCGCATTGGAGGATGCCGCCGCTCAGAAACTGGATCACAATGTCTCTCTGCCGATCTCACGGTTTTTTTTTATCGACACCGATATGTATGTCATGAAAGTATGGAGCGAATTCGTTTTCGGGCGTTGCCATCCATGGATACTGGACCAGATCGTGTCCAGGCAATATGACCTTTACCTGCTCTGTAATACGGATCTGCCCTGGGTGCAGGACGAACTGAGAGAATATCCCGACCCCGCGACCCGCGAGAAACTATTCCATATCTACAAGGATATCCTGGTCAACCAGCATACCCCGTGGACAGAGATCAGCGGGAATAACGAGGAGCGCTTCCGGAGGGCTGTTGCGGCTGTTGAAGCAGTCGTGAACCGTTGAAGCAGTCGGTGGCCCATTAACAATTGCAAATGAGCGGCCTTTGAAAAGTCTTACTACTTTCGCATCTATTCTTTATTATGATCATCGTGGATTTCCCAAGGTCGTTTATTCAGAAGAATCACAAACTGCTTTTTTTTAGCACCTGGTTCCTCCTCAACCTCATGCAGGCGGGTATGACCGAATTATTCGATGACGAAGCCTATTACTGGGTTTATTCGAGATTCCCTGCCTGGGGTTATTTCGATCATCCCCCTATGATCGCCGTGCTGATAAGGGCCGGCTATTTTCTTTTCAGGAATGAATTCGGGTTGCGATTCTTCACTGTCTGCGCCAGCACGGCAACCCTGTATATCATCGGCGAATTAACGTCTAAGAAGAACGATCGCCTGTTCTATGCTATCGCATGCACGATGGCCGCCATTCAGATCGGCGGTATTTTGGCCGTTCCGGATGTTCCTTTGCTGTTCTTTGCAGCCCTGTTCTTTTGGGTGTACCGGAGTTTTATCCGACAAATGACCCTCCGCAATTCCATCCTGCTGGGTGTAGTCATAGCCCTGATGTTATATAGCAAATACCATGGGGCGCTGATCGTCCTTTTTACAGCCTTGTCCTTTCCGGGCCTTTTTGCAAAATACCAGGCATGGCTGGCCGTTGCCATTGCCGCGCTTTTATTTTTCCCGCATATGTATTGGGAGTATGCCCATGGATTCCCCTACATCCAATTCCATTTGTCCGAACGGAATGCCGGGCACTATCAATGGCGTTTCACCACAGAATACATTCTGGGGCAGGTGCTGATAGCCGGACCCATTGCCGGTTTTGTCATTATAGGATCCGCCCTGGCCTACCGGCCTGCCGACCGGTTTGAAAAGGCTTTAAAATACTCCCTGACGGGATTCTATCTTTTTTTCCTGTTGAGTACCGCGAAAGGCCGGGTGGAGGCTAACTGGACCCTTCCCGCTTTTATCGGGCTGATCGTGCTAAGCCACCAATACCTCCTTGAAAAAGAACGACTTGCCAAATGGATCTACCGCCTTGCGCCCCTTACCCNNTGATGTTGGATCTACCGCGTTCACGCCTGATCCTAAAAGACGAATTTCATGGCAATAAGCAATGGGTAAGCCTGATACGTCAACAGTCGAAAGGCTTGCCCCTGGTGTTTATCGACTCCTACCAGCTCGCTTCCAAATATTGGTTTTATTCCGGCATTCCCGCTTTATCGATGAATTCGCCATATGCACGACGCAATAGTTTCAATTTCTGGCCACTGGAAGACTCGCTGATGGGAAGGCAGGTTTACGTAGTGGGGCCAAAGAGGAATCCGTTCTTAGATGAGAAGATAGACCTTCCCGGGTGGGAGGCCAAACGCGGTAAAAAGATCGATCATTATTTTTCTTTTTCGAGGGTGCGGATAGATGGGGGAAAAGAAGTGCTGAGCCCGGCTGGTTATTTACCTCTTTTTCAGCAGCCGGGGTTCGAAAAGATCATGATAGATGCTTTCGTCTTCAAAGAGGACACACTGGTCGCTATATTCCCTACCGGGCTCTTGCTGAAGGACTTCCGGCAGACCCGAACCCCCTTCGGCAGCACTATCCTCCCTTCGAGCCTTCCGAGGGGAGCCTACCAGCTTCGTTATAGCATCGGTTCCTGTATTCCGGGTACGCCTACGGTCAATAGCGCTGGTGTTCCATTGAATATTGAATAGTCCCTGTTATTATTGTATGAGTTTTTGAACGTCGGGATCATCCTGCAAATGAGTCATTTGGACGAGGATCCACGGATATCTGCCCGCGACATGCCTGGAAAGCGGTTTAATCGTGAAGACTTTCGGATTGGGCAAACAGGCTGCGATCGTCGCCGCTTCCTGGCGGGTAAGGTTTTTGGCC
>PLXD01000242.1 GCA_003151295.1 Chitinophagaceae bacterium
TTGCTATTCTTCGCGATTGTCCCGGCACCCTATAATATTTTCTTTTTGTTCGTTAACGGCTTCCCGTTGGGCATGGTCTGGGGATTGGTATTCGGGTACCTGGAAGGCCGCAGGGCTACCGAATTCATGGGAGCCGTGCTGTGCACTTCTTTCAGTTTCTCTTCGGGGGTGGTGAAGAGCGTAGGCAAGGCAGTTTNNTATGCCCTTTGTCGCCGGCGCCTTATTTGTCATTCCCATGCTGGTCCTGACCTGGCTGCTTAACCAAGTGCCTCCCCCGACCCCCGAGGATATTAAAATGCGCAGCGTGCGCAAGCCGATGACCGCTGCCGACAGGAAGACCTTTGTCGCTACGTTTTTACCCGGTATCGTAATCATCGTGGCCACCTATGTGTTATTGACGATCCTGCGGGATTTTCGGGATAATTTCGCCAACGAACTGTGGACGGAACTGGGGTACGGGCAGAATGCCGCCATTTTCACCCAGACGGAAGTCCCCGTCTCCCTGGTCGTACTGCTGTGTATGAGTCTGCTGGTCCTCGTGAAGAGCAATATCAGGGCCTTCATGATCAATCACTATATCATAATCAGCGGATATATCGTAGCGCTTGTATCGACCCTCCTGTTCTCCCATCACCTGATTAACCCGGTCGTCTGGATGATTCTCGTGGGAACGGGGCTCTACCTCAGCTATGTGCCTTTCAACTGTTTGTATTTCGAGCGCATGATCGCCAGCTATAAGATGGCGGGCAATGTGGGCTTCATCATATATATCGCGGACGCCTTCGGATACCTGGGCAGCGTAGTGGTATTGTTCGTAAAGCAGTTCATCGGGCTGAAGTTGTCCTGGACGAATTTTTTCGTCGATATCATATTCGGCATCTGCTTGTTCGGCATTGCCGGTACACTGGTGGCAGCCTTCTATTTCAGGCGAAAATATTTTTCAATCCCCCAAACCATACCCACTGGTTATGCTGGATAAAACTGCCATTGTCATCGGCGAAGGCATCGCAGGCCTGGCGATTGTCCCTGAGTCTTGGGTTTGCTCCTTAAGATTTAGTTAGGTCNNGCTGCAGGGGTATGAATATCGAATTACGGTGGACTGGACCCTATTTGCCCTGGCCGGTTTCCTCGCCATCGCCGTTGCAATGGTCACGATCAGCTTCCAGGCCATCCGCGCCGCCTTGGGTAATCCCGTGGCCGCATTGCGAAGTGAATAAAACGCGAATGAGAGGCGAATGGGTGAAACGCGAATAGAGGAGTAGGTTTAACGTGATGACACGCGGATCAATATCACACCATGCCCGGGGACCGTGGCTGAATAACCGGTTTTCAGCCCTCCCAGGTTTTTCCGCAACCACAAGTCCCTGACCCGCTGCTTGCCTTTCAAACCGATGTCCGCCCATTTTATCGTCATCGCGGCCGCCTGGTCTCGCCGGTTGAGGAGTCCGATCGTTCGGGAACCGTCTGCCATCTCTTTGACCCAGATTTCCAAGTCCCCTCTGGCTCCATAAAGGGCAGGTGGGTTTCCCAGGATATCCTGGTCCACCGCTAGGACTTCCGGGTTGGTCAGGATCTTCAGGGCTGAGGGCCGTATATGACGGATATCGGCGGAAATAAACAAAGGTGCGCTGAGCAGCGACCACAAACTCATCTGGCATTGATATTCCGTATCGTTGCATCCTTTGGCGTCCAGGTCATTCGCGGAGGCGCCCTTGCCATCAATTCCCGTCACCAGCATATCCGGGTCATTCCATATGCCTGGGTGCTGATAACGCGCAAACCGCTCCTGCTCATCAAAGCAATCGATGATCCCGCATTCGAGGTCCATCTTCCATTGGTCCCTGATATCCACTCCGGTCCTCCACACCTGCGCATGCGCATCTATGGGTAAGCCGGGGCCCTCATCGCCGGCGCCAAGCGCGTATACGATCGAACGCCCTGATTGTTCAAGCAGCCGCCCCATCCGGATATACCGTTCTTTTGCGCTATCCCTTGGCGTGGAGCAAAGATCATATTTCAGGTAATCGACGCCCCAGGACGCCCAGGTGTGTGCATCCTGTACTTCATGGCCGCCGGTGCCGGGATACTCCGCACAGGTCACCGCGGCCGGGCTGGAATAAATACCCATTCGGAAGCCCTTTCCATGGAGATAATCGCCGATCGGTTTCAGACCATCCGGAAACCTCACGGTATCAGGAAAAACACGGTCTGCCCGATCTCTTCCGCCGGCCCAGCAGTCATCCATCATGATATATTGGTAACCTACATCCCGTAGTCCATATTTCACGAATGCGTCCGCCATCTCCTTCAGGATGGTTGCACTGATCAGACCCTCGGTAACATTCCAGGAGAGCCAGCCCATCGGAGGTGTCAGCGCCAGGCTGTCCCCCACGGAGATCCTCAAAATACGCCGCGCAGTCCCTATCCTGTTTTTTGCAAGTAAAGCTACCCGGTAATCCCCGCGTTTTTCCGGGATACCGCTGATGATGCCAGTGGTCTTGTCAAATACCAAACCTGTAGGCAAACCTTCCACGGTAATTTTTATCGGATGCTTTCCCGTAACGGCTATTGGATACACGAAGGGTGTTCCGGGACGTATGCCAACTGCCATCGCGCCATTGATACGCGGCAGGGGCGGCTCCGGCAAATGCCTGTTCAAGGCCAGGTCTTCGGGGGACCAGTTCGTGTGCGGCCGGGCGCCCGAATAGATGAACTGGCCCTCCGCCCAATCGACATGTGCCCGATCCCCATCCATCTGACCGGAGCTGCCGCTGACTTTTAAAAGCAGGTTTTTTATGCCGATGATGGAAACCTGGCAAAGCCTCGCGGGATCCGATGTCCCCATGATCCCGCTTCGCCACAGGATCGCGCCGTCCCCGATCACAAAAAATTCGGCCCTGGCATCCCGGAGCGATCTGTCATCGATGCCTACCCTGGCGGAGAATGTAGTCGTTTTGCCATCCAACACCAGATATAGGCGGCTATCCGTCCGCGTATGAAGGCCTCCTGTAAACGGGGACTTGTCGATTGAAATTTCTGCGCGGGTGCCGATCTCCCGGGGACGGTCTTTCCCCTGGTACACCTTGCTGATATCCAGTTCGTCCAATGCGATACGTTGACCAGATTGGGCATATCCCTTCGACGAGACGCTTGCCAGCAGGAGGACAGGGATGAGCATTTTCTTATAAAGATAGAGGGTCTTACTGCCGGAAAAGACTCTGCATTGGGTGAAATGGAGATTCATTTTACTTGTTGAAATTTTCTTTGTGGCACCGACTTGCATTGTGGGTGGGGTAACCCAATGCATCATGGAAAGATATTGAAAAGCATTTAAAGCCTGAGCCAATCAGAAAAATATTAAAATAATGTGCCCTGGTAGCATAGGAATTATCCTGAAGCTGCATTAATCCCGCTATTTCATAATAAAAATGACCGGGATTGCTGGTCACGGGAGAGCAGCTATTGTCCTGCAAGAAATAAAGCCTTACTTAGCATAATTTTTGAAATGGAGGAAGGGAATAAAATCGCTTATTTTACCTATAGAGATACGTTATTTTTTATTCAAAAAATGCCAGGTATGAGTAATGCAAAAAGGTTTACCCGGTCGATCCTATTTGTTTTTTCCCTGCTTGTTGCGGGAACCATGTCCCTGCGGGCACAAGGGATCAGGATCGCTGCCGCCGCGAATGTTCAATTCGTGATCCGGGAACTGGCTACCGATTTTGAGAAGCAGACCGGTACCGTAGCGGAACTGATCATAGAGTCCTCCGGCAAACTCACCGCCCAGATAGAGCATGGAGCCCCTTTCGATATATTCGTATCGGCCGATACCAATTACCCCATTGAATTGTATAAAAAAGGGTTTGCTGTGGAGAAGCCGGCCGTCTACGCCATGGGAGGCCTGGTGCTGTGGACCCTGCGAAACGATATCAATCTCTCAACCGGCACACAAGTCCTGCTGTCAGACCGTGTACAGAAGATCGCAATAGCCGATCCCGCGCTTGCTCCTTATGGAGCTGCTACAGTAACGTTCTTAAAGCAGTCGGGGATCTATGAGCAGGTAAAGGACAAACTGGTCTACGGGCAAAGCATTTCACAGGTCAACCAGTTTATCGTGTCGGGGGGCGCCGATATCGGTTTCACGGCGAAATCCATTGTACTGGCAGATGAAATGAAGGGGAAGGGTGTATGGACCCCGCTGGACTCGACCTTATATGCTCCCATTGCCCAGGCAGCCGTCCTGCTTACTTATGGAAGGGACCATCACCCGGCAGCTGCGGCGGCATTCTATCGTTATCTTTATTCTCAGCAGGCCCGCGTATTGTTCCTCAAATATGGGTATCTTGTAGAATGAATTTTCC
>PLXD01000406.1 GCA_003151295.1 Chitinophagaceae bacterium
TATCAGGGATGGGATCCTGTATACCCCTCCATTATCGGAAGGCTGCGTAGCCGGTGTCATGCGGCGGTTTTTATTGGAAAACGGTCCGTCCGCCGGGTTTCCGGTCCTGGAGCAGGAGGCGGGGGTGGAGACGCTGGAGAACGCGGAGGAATTATTCCTGACCAATGCCATTTCCGGCATACGCTGGGTGAGGGGATTCCGTAATACCCTCTATTCCAATACCCGGACGCTCGTCCTTTATAATTCACTGATAAAGGACCTATGAATTAAACCCACCTTGAAATTAAGATATCAGGAATTGCCGGGTACCCGATCGTCGATGCGGGTATGCGGGAGTTGAAATATATACCTGCATGGATCCCCGAACTGGATACATTCAAAATGAAGCAGGAAGGATCAGGAAGGATCTGGAAAGGATCTGGAATGGATCCTTGCATAGGTGTCTAAAAGGGTCTTTATAGCCGCTTTGCCGTCTTCTCCAAGGGAAAGAGAATAATCGTTCACATAAAGATCTATATGCTGGCGCATCACCCGTTCATCCATCTCCTGTGCATGCTGTCTTACATAATCCGGCAGATCGGGATATTGGCTGAAAGCGAATTCCACGCTTTTTCGGATCAGGGTATCTATCTTCCCGGCATGCTCTTCGGCCAGTTCCTTTCTGAGAACGATCCCCCCCAAGGGTATGGGACAACCCGTTTCCTGCTCCCAAAAGTTTCCCAGATCCATTAGTTTCACCAATCCTTTTTGCTGGTAGGTGAAACGATTTTCGTGGATGATCACTCCGCAGTCGACCAGTCCGTTCAACACGGCCTCTTCTATACCGGAGAATACCATGAATTCCTTATTCTGGGCTTCCGGGTATGCGAGGGAAAACAAGAGGTGCGCCGTGGTGTGCCTTCCGGGGATCGCGATCCTGGCTTCCGCGAGGTCAGGGTCTTTTCTTCCGGCCCGTGTTATCAGTAAAGGACCGACTCCTTTTCCGAGGGCGCCTCCGGCGTCTAGCAGGTTGTAAGTGGTTACCAGCAGTGGTAATACGCCATAGCTGATCTTGGAGATAGCGAGTTTGCCATCAAGGGCCCACCTGTTAAGCGTTTCCACGTCTTCCAGTGCCGGTTCGAAATCATATCCCTCCGTATCGATCTTTTTATTGACGAGGGCGTCGAAAATGAATGTGTCATTCGGACAAGGACTAAATCCAAGTGTAAATTTCATGATAGTGGTTTTGAAAAAAAATCGAGGCTCCGCTACCTGAGGTCCGGCAGCAGGGAAATCAGTTTCTCATTCAGGCTATGGACGGCAGCGGGGAAATCCCATTTAGACTTATCCCTTTCTCCTACCCGGTTCGAGATGGACCTAAGTTGCAGGAAAGGGATGTTCTCACCGATGCATACATAATGAAAAGCTCCTCCTTCCATGTTTTCAACAACCGGCGACCAATTTTGTTGATACCAGCCAATACGATCGGGGAGTGTACTTATTTCATTGACACTGACGCTCCTCACAGCTTCAAGGCCGGATGCCGACAATATTTCTTCGAATGGGTTGACCAGTCCCCCGTTTGTGAATGGAGGGTCGTTTCTGCCAGCCAGGTTCATATCAAAAAGGGTCTTGAACCGCCCCTCTTCCCAAACGCCGAGGTCGGCCAGGATCTCTTCTTTTACGGCTACCAGCTCCCCGTTCTTCCTGCCGGTAAAGCAGCCTGCGATACCGGCTTGCAGGACCCGATCGGGCCTTGATTTCCCGATCTGCCGGGTGAGCCGGTAGGCTGTGGCTACCGAACCGGCGCCGGTTAAAAGTATTTGGATGGTATGGCCGCCGGCCCGGGAGCCGGATTTATTCAGAAAGTCAATAGTGGGTTGAATTTCAAGCTTTGTGGCTGCTGTCAACAGGATATACATGCTGCAAATATCGTAATCATTGACATTCCTGTGGTATGTATTACCTTTGCGAAAATTTTTTAGTGCAATTCTTCAATATAGATTTATGGTGTATTTGACGCGGGTAGAACATTTTAATGCTGCACACAGGTTGTTTAATCCCGGCTGGACCCGGGAGCGGAATGAGGCGGTTTTCGGAAAATGCGCCAATGAGAATTGGCATGGCCATAATTATGAGTTATTTGTAACGATAAAGGGAGCGCCCGACGCGGACACCGGTTTCCTGTTCGATGTGAAGAAACTGAGCGGTATCATCAGGGATCATGTGATTGAAAAGCTGGACCACAGGAACCTGAATATGGATGTAGATTTTATGCAGGGAAGGATGTGTTCAACGGAGAATCTTGCGATCGGTATCTGGCAGCAATTGCAACCACATTTGCCGGCAGATGTTCATTTGCATTGTATCAAGTTGTATGAGACGCCCCGGATCTATGTTGAGTATTTCGGTTAGCCGATAGCTGTCAGCTATAATCTATCCGCTAAAATTAAAGTATTGCCATGAAAAAAGTAGCTGTTTTCCGCAAAGAGCATTTTAATGCAGCGCATCGCCTGTTCAATGCTGCCTGGGATGAAGAGAAGAATGCCGCTGTGTTCGGGAAGTGCAGCTACCCGAATTATCACGGGCATAATTATGAATTGGTCGTAAAGGTGACGGGGATACCCGATCCCCAAACGGGTTTTGTCATGGATATGAAAGCATTGTCCGATCTTATACGGACCTATGTGCTGGAGCAGTTCGATCATAAGAACCTGAATCTTGACACGCCTTATTTCAGGGAAATGAACCCAACGGCAGAAAATATTGTTGTTGTGATCTATGAGTTATTGAGAGATCGGATAGACCCGACTCTCGAACTGCAGGTGAGGCTATATGAGACAGAGCGCAATTTTGTTGAATACCCTGTTAGATAATTAAATCAGTAAATCTTCAATTCATGGCGTATAAAAAAGTGGAGCAGTATGAAGAAGCAGTCACTTCAGGGCTTACTGTAAAATATAAGGAATGCCTCTCCCTGCTCGGGGAAGATCCGGTCAGGGAAGGATTATTGCAAACGCCGGAAAGGGTGGCAAAAGCCATGCAGTTCCTAACCCAGGGGTATGGCCTTGACGCGCAGGCCATACTGAATTCAGCCAAGTTCCATGAAGATGTCAGTGAAATGATCATCGTAAAAGACATCGAAATATATAGTCTTTGTGAACATCATATGCTTCCTTTTTTCGGGAAGGCGCATGTGGCTTATATACCCAATGGATGGATCACCGGGCTAAGCAAGATCGCCAGGGTAGTGGATGTCTATTCCCGCCGTTTGCAGGTGCAGGAGAGACTGACCACGCAAATCCTCCACGCGATAAAGGACTCTCTGAATCCTTTGGGGGTTGCCGTGGTAATAGAAGCTTCCCATTTGTGCATGATGATGCGGGGGGTGCAAAAGCAAAATTCTGTCACGACCACTTCCGCATTCTGGGGGGAATTCGAGAAGAATGAAACCCGTAGCGAGTTCACGAAACTGATCTCTGCAGCATTACATTGATTGGTTCCCGGTTTAAGTTTGTTGCCGCAAAGCAAGGTTTGTTGCTTCAAAGTATGGTTTTTTGCCGAAATGATTGGGTTTTTGCCGCAAAGATTTTCTTTGTTGAATCCACTCTTTGTGGCATATTTGTTTTATAAACTCCTATTGAATATGAAGCATGCGTATGTTTTCCCGGGTCAAGGATCTCAATTTCCGGGAATGGGAAAGGATCATTATGAGAATAGTGCTTTTGCGAAGAAATTATTCGAACAGGCCAATGAGATAATAGGATTTCGTATTTCCGATATCATGTTCACCGGTAGTGAAGAGGACCTTCGGCAGACCAATGTGACCCAACCCGCCGTATTTATTCATTCCGTGATTGCTTTTAAGGGTATTGAGAATAACAGGCCGGATATGGTCGCGGGCCATTCTTTGGGTGAGTTTTCCGCGCTCGTAGCCAATGGGGTACTGAGTTTTGAGGACGGCCTGAACCTCGTTAAAGCCCGTGCACAGTTCATGCAGGCGGCTTGTGAAAAAGTTCCTTCCACGATGGCTGCGATATTGGGATTGGAAGACGTGAAAGTGGAGACGATCTGCGCCGACGTTCAAAAAGAGACGAACGAAGTTGTCGTGCCGGCCAATTATAACTGCCCGGGTCAATTGGTGATCAGCGGAACGCTAAAGGGGGTCGAAATAGCCTGCGATCGCATGAAAGCCGCCGGGGCAAAGAGAGTTCTGCTCCTGTCGGTAGGAGGCGCTTTTCATTCCCCGCTGATGCAGCCTGCAAGGGACGAATTAAAAGCCGCCATCGATAAGACTACCTTTTATAATCCGACATGCCCCGTATATCAGAATGTGTCCGCCAAAGCGGTGGTCAATAAGGACGAGATCAAGAAGAACCTGATCGATCAGCTTACGGGGCCTGTGCGCTGGACCCAGAGTGTCCNNGGTTCACGGAAATAGGTCCGGGAAAAGTATTGCAGGGACTGATACAGAAGATCAGCAAAGAAATGCAGGTAGAGGGAGTGAACTGATAGAAGATAAACTCATGGAAGATAAACTCATGGAAGGTAAACTGGCAGAGAGTGAACCGATAGGAAGCTAACCCGGCTAACCCAGCTCGATACTGCAATTGATCCATTCCGGATCGAAGGAGGCCTTATACTTTTTATAGAAGTTGATGGCCGGCGTATTCCATTCTAATACCTGCCAACTCATTCCGTTCAGATCTTTTTCCTTTCCTTCCACGATCAGCCGGTCGAAAAGCAGTTTCCCAACGCCTTTTCCCCGCATCTTTTCGGTCACTAGGAGGTCTTCCAGGTACATGCGCTGACCTTTCCAGGTACTATAACGGATATAATAGAGCGCAAATCCTTCCACACGGCCTTCCACCTCTGCTACAAATGCCCACCATAACGGTTTTTCACCGAATCCGCTCTCTGTAAAGTGTTCTATCGTTACGGTCACTTCCTGCGGCGCTTTTTCGTAAAGAGCCAGTTCCTTTATCAGTTCCAGCAGCCTGGGACAGTCTTCCCGGGAAGCTCTTCTGATAAGCCCCCAGGACTTCGGTTCGCTCGGTTGTCCCGGAAGAGGGAACTTATTTTGATCTTCGTGATTGGACATTGTNNGGGGCCGCTTAATGCCTGATCGATGTCGGCTAAAATATCCTGTACATTCTCCATGCCCACGCTCATTCGTATCAGGCCGTCGGTGATGCCGTATTTTTCCCGCAGTGCGGCAGGCACGCTTTTATGAGTCATAGAGGCCGGATGGCATAACAGGGTATCGCAGGTGCCCAGGGATACCGTACGGGTACAAAGGCGTAAGCGGTTCATGCAATCGATCCCTGCCTGCAATCCTCCCTTCAATTCAAAGCTCAACATGGCGCCGGGATGACGCATTTGCTTGCCTGCTATAGCATGATCGGGGTGGGAGGGGAGCCCGTTATAATTCACTTTGGCGACGGCAGGATGTGTATCGAGAAAGCTGGCGGTCTCCATGGCGTTGAGGCAGTGCCTTTCCATTCTTACTTCTAGTGTTTTCATGCCGTTGACCAGCAGGAAGGCATCGAAGGGATTGCTATTGCCCCCCAGGGATTTATACATTTTGGTCGCTTTTGTTTTCATGAATTCCAGGTCCGTGCCCAGCAGGATGCCGCCGATGGCCGTGCCATGACCATTCAGGAATTTAGTGGTCGAATGAACGATAAAATCCACCCCATAGCGGAAGGGCTGCTGCAGGTAAGGCGTGGCGAATGTGTTATCGCAGGCGACGACCAGCCCATACTGTTTCGCTACCCGGGTGAGGGTCTCGATATCCACGCATTGGATGGTGGGATTGGCCGGGGTCTCGATATACAGCATGCGTATGGCCGGATCTGCTTTTATGGCTGCTTCTGCTTTGCCCGGATCACGGAGATCTGCGATCACCGCAGAGATCCCGAACGCTGGTAATACGTTCTGTAACAATTCTTCAGTGCCTCCATAGAGGGAAAAATGACTGAGGACTTTATCGCCCGCTTTCAGATTCATTAACAGGAGGGTGCTGATGGCTGCCATTCC